>NZ_JBIVQA010000009.1:0-244382 GCF_044754985.1 Sphingomonas sp. NPDC092440
GGGGTTTTGCGTTTCTGGGACAGACCGCACCGGAAGCATATCGGAACCAATCCGGCGGATACTCCCGCGCGGAAGCTCGCGGAATCGCCGGTCGCATTCTTCTCGCGACTACCGGGTAAAGGAGCTCAAGGCGTAGTTCTCTGCGGAGAACAGGCTCTCACGGTACCGGCGCGGTTGCAGGTAGGCCTCTGTCCTGTGCGCGGGGGTAGGGTGAAATGTCGGCTATGCGCCCTCATCTCGGACGTTTGGCGGTCTGCGAGCTACTTCCGAAGGCTGCCGATCGCTCAGGCCCTCTCATCGATACGCCATGCGGGAAGCGAAAAGGTTTACTTCGGAATGGTCGAAGCGTGTCGGCCGACGCTCGTCCGAGAATACTGAGGAGGTAGCTATCCTAGCGAGTCATGGATGGCGCCACGATGGTTGATATGAAAACCCTACCACTTGCCAGGCCTCGGCGCTCTTGGAATACCTTGTTTCAAGGGGGAAAGGTCGTTGCGTATCCTAGCATACAATCCCGGTCACGACGGCGCCGTTGTTCTTATCGAGAACGGTCGGCTGTCTTTCTCAATCGAAGCTGAGAAGGGCTCGAACTACCGCTACTCTGCGATATCGGTTTCTGACCTGCTCGATGTCGTCGGAGAGCTGTCCGATCTTCCTGATGTCATATGTATGAGCGGTTGGTGGCCGCGGGACCACTACGAATTCCTACACGGCTCTCGCCGCAACGGCGGATATCGCGGAACGGCCGAGTACCTCGCCATCCACGAGAAGGGACGGTTCCTACGCGGACGTTCCGATTACTTCTCTTCCTCCCACGAGCGCTCTCACATCATGTGTGCTTTGGGAATGTCACCGCTCCCAGAAGGCACGCCTTGCTACGCCTTGGTGTGGGAGGGCGAGATGGGAACCTTCTACGAGATTGATGCCCATAGTCGCGTTTCGGTTGTGAGGGACGTTCTGACGCAACCGGGCAACCGCTATGCGCTGCTCTATGGGCTTGCAGATCCGGACTTCCCGAAGGACGGTCCCTATCCCCGACAATCAGATGCCGGAAAGCTGATGGCGCTCGCGTCGTTCTCCAAGCGCGCGACCGCTACTGCGGAGGAGCGGGCGCTTTTGGAGTTCCTTCTCGACGGCCCCTATCGCAAGCTCTCCGACTATCCCCAACTTCCGCAGGCACCGCATCTCGACGTTGGCGTCGAGGATGCTTCGTTCCGCGACTTTGCGGGCATCTACAGCGATGCGATATTCGCCCGTTTCGAAAGGTTCGCGCGCGAACATCTGGAGCCTGGCCGGCCACTTCTGATAGCTGGCGGCTGTGGGCTGAACTGCGACTGGAACAGCAAATGGGTGAGTAGCGGCCTATTTTCGCAGGTCTTCGTCCCACCTGTTGCGAACGACAGCGGGTCGGCGATTGGCACCGCCATCGACGCTCAGTTCCGCTTTACCGGGGATCCGAAGATCGAGTGGGACGTCTATGCCGGTCTTTCATTCCGCGATGACGTTTCGTTCCAGCGCGACGCGTACGACGTTCTGGAACGAGACGACGTTCTCGTCGCGGACCTCTTAGCGAACGACCTCGTTCTCGGCTGGGCACATGGGCGGTACGAGATCGGACCGCGCGCACTTGGCAACCGCTCGATCCTGGCCGCCCCGTTTAGCGACCAAATGCGCGAGCGACTAAACGTTATCAAACAGCGCGAGCAGTTCCGGCCGATAGCACCCGTCTGCCTGCGCGAAGAAGCGGAGCGGTGGTTCGGGTGTCGTGTCGACAGTCCGCATATGCTCTACACCTTCACGGCGACCACCGATCGGCTCCGCGCGGTGACGCACATCAACGGATCGGCCCGCCTGCAGACTGTTACAGAGGGCTCCAATCCGGAGCTTCATGCCCTCCTATCCGCCTTTAGAATGAGGACCGGCTACGGCGTCCTCTGCAACACTTCACTCAACTTCAAGGGAAAGGGGTTCATCAACGACATCGGCGACCTCGACGTCTACACCAGAGGTCATGGCCTCGATGGCTTCGTGGCAAGTGGCCGCATCCACATACTCAGGAACTCTCCCAGCTATGGGGCCTACCTGCGGCGAAGTCGCGGTCAATCCAGCTCGACCGCTCAAGGAATGGCCGGTTGAGCGAGGTACAAGATCATGCGGCTGACGCGCGACATCGCATCGCGGCTTTGGGGCTCGGCTTTGAGGCGCACGAGACGCTTCGATCGGCACTGATCCGAGATATCATCCTCATGCAGGTCGGTATGGATCCCGCATGCCGATCGAGGCATGCACCCGGCGGAATACCGCGCAACCTGATCAGATTCTGGCATGACCATTCCGAACTGCCCGACGACGTAGCCGCCTGCATGTTCACTTGGGAGCGGCTGGCTGACCACGGCTTTGCAATCCGAACTTTCGATGACGCATCCGCCGATCGCTACATTCGTGATCGACACGGTGTCCGTGAAGTAGCCGCCTTCAGCCGGTGCGCACATCCGGCGATGCGGTGCGATTACCTTCGTCTGTGCGTGCTGCTCACCGAGGGGGGGCTCTACGTCGACTGCGATGACGTACTACTTGACGACGGCTGGACCTACCTGCTCGAAGACGACAGGTTGAAGCTTCAGCCGCTCTGCTACGACATTTCAGCCGGGGGGATGATGCCAAACGCAGATATCTGGCGAACCGATCTGCCTCCAGGAGAACACAACTTCTACGTCAACAATGATCCCATCGCAGCGCCGGCCGGACATCCTGTCCTGAAGCGCGCCCTAGAGCGAGCGACTGAACTGCTACTCGGGGGCGACAACCAGCCAGAGATTCAGGCGACCACCGGTCCCGGGAACCTCACAACGGTACTCGCCGCCCACGCGTATACTCTAATCTTGCAGGGAGACGCGCTCGACTTCAATCTGATACGCGGCTGGGATGCGATCGCGGAGATGCGGTGGGATCTTTCTTATCGCGGAGACGAGCGCAACTGGCGCAACGTCTACGGATGTTGAGACACTGATAGCAAAGGCGCGCGCTTGAGGCTCGATCGACCCGCGAGAGCTCTGCGAGGGGTGATGTTCCGCCTATGCCGCCGCGCTGCCTGGCGGTAGAATCGACGCGTTCGGCGCAGACGCGAACCGGATTGGGATGATCCTTGTGATCAACCTTGATCGGCAGCCCCGCCGCATTGCTAGGACCATGCGGGAACTCTCGCGTTTCGAGACCCGCGACGGCCGACGGCTTACCGACCTTGTGGTCCGTATGTCCGCGCTAGACGCACGCGACGGAAGGGTGGCAGCGGCTACCGCCGACGTGGACCCGCGCTACGTCGTGGGCCATCAGCTGCATGTTCAACCGGACGCCAAGCTTGAGGACTGCTTCGGGCGGGACCAGCCCGTCACGATGACCCGTCAGGAGATCGCCGTGGCGCGATCTCATGTCGAGGCATGGAAGGCCGTCGCAGCGGGACCCGAGGAACACGTCCTGATCCTTGAGGACGACGTGTGGTTCCGGCGTGGCGCCGCTGCGATAATCGACCGAGCTTGGCACGAGGCCCTGGCCAGAAAAGGCACGGCAGGTCCGGCCATGCTTTACCTGTCATACGAGGACGCCGGTGGCACTTGCGAGCGGGCCGACGCCCATGGAACGCTGTTCCGTCCGGTGCGGGGACTCTGGTTTCTTTCCGGCTATGTACTCTCCCGAGGTGGTGCCCAGACATTGCTCCGCGCAATGCCGGTTGTCGGCCCGGTCGACATGTGGATCAACAGGCAATTCGATCGGCTGGCGCCTCTCGCCGTTCGATCCGCCGCCATCCTGCAGCGGTCTGATGTCGGGTCCGACAACTCCTACTCGATGCTACCTTTCCTGGCGCAGGCAGGAGTCGTTGATGCCGACTCGCTTCCGGCGCCAGCTCGCTCCGGCAGGGTTCGTATCGTCGCCTGGACCGAACGCAGAGAGCGTGAACCTTTGGCGATGGCGCTGTCGATGCTCGGTCTGCGCGTCCTGGCGTTCGATGTCGGCGAGCTCACCTTCGGCAACAGCGAACTCTCCACCTGCTTTGCCACTTTCGACGCTCTTGTCGATCCGCCCTTCGAGCCCGACGACTTGCCGAACGGAATCACCGAGCTCGCCACTGGACTTGTCTTGGAGCCCGCCCGTGCGGATCGGATGAGCACTGGCCACCAATCGAAGCAGCCATGGACTGTCCTGCCGGGCGACGGGCCGGGCGACGACTGGTGGTCACCGCTCTGTTCACTGGCGGGCGTCGATACGCCCATCGACGCCTTTCCTGCCGGCGCACCGAGCAATTGGCGTCTGTTCCGCGACGGTCGTCGGCCGATTGTTCCCTCACCAAGGTCCGATAGGTCGCCGCCTCGCATGGCGATGGACAGCACGCCGTGGGCGATCGAGATGATCGACGGATGGCCGCCGCCGGTTGCCAGTCTCACGTCCTTGCGGGACATCGGGACGGTCGAGATGCAGTGCTCACTTATCGCGCCCGCGACGGAGATGCCGCCGATGCGCGGGACGTTCCCGGGTAACCTAGCAAGGTTCTCGCATGATGCGATCGACTACGGCGCGGACGGTGCGACGATCACATTGAGCGGGTCGGAGGCGGATGGCCGCCCTTACCGCTCGGGCGCGCTCTCGTCGGCCCGTCGCTTTCTGCACGGACGTTTTGAGATTGAGATGAGGGCAGCACGGGGTGGCGGCCTGGTTACCGGCTTCTTCTTACACCGTTCCGCGCCACGGCAGGAGATCGACGTCGAGATCACTGGCAACGAACCATGCAGAACGCTTCTCAACGTCTACTTCAATCCGGGAAGCGAGAGCACGGACCTCGACTACGGCTACCGCGGCTCGCCCTGTGCGATCGACCTCGGCTTCGACGCCAGCGCAGACTTCCATCGGTACGCGATCGAATGGTTCCCGGATCGGATCCGGTGGTTCGTCGATGACATCCTCGTACACGACCGTGGAAGCTGGGACCCGACCCCGGTGCCGCATTTGCCCATGACGCTTCACGCGAACCTCTGGTCGCCCCGTTCGGTGGAACTCGCAGGAGCTGCGGAAGTCCCGCCACCTTCGGGAACTGCTTCCTTCCGAAACGTCAAGGTCAGTGCGACAACTTGAGTATCGAGCCGTCGTCCGCTCTAACGAGCGGACGACGGCCTTTCGCCTCAACGCGCTAGCTGAACGAAAGTCGGCTCTACGCCATGCCCCGCCCGCAAGCAGTCGGCCGGCAAGCGGCCCAAATTTTCACCTCCGGGGTAAATCTGAAAGCTGCCGTTCGCTAAACTCTATCCCAATGCAACCCACGCCAACGTCGTCGGCGCCAGTGAGCTCTCATAGGTCTGTTCGACGCGGCCTGGATGGCTAGCCTGCGCTTTTGGCGGGAGTGGATAGAAGGAAGGACCTTCGCTTTGAACGAAAGCCCTTCCTTCTAATTCCGGCATGCTCTCGGAGCCGGATTCAGCGGCTTTCTGAAACGCAGCTCTTGTTCTCTCCACAAACTGCGCTGCTATCGATCGTCACGGCACCATCTTCCGGCCCCGTGTTCAGATTCGGCAATTGAGTGGGAAGGGTGACTGAGCGGAACGGCTGGACCGGCGCTTGCAAAGCGCGTTCGAGCGGACGGATGGTGAAAACCCCGTTCCGGAACTGGATCTCGTAATTCGTCCCGGCACTCAGCGAGCCTATATCGATCACATAATCGCCTGCCTGTTCCCCTGCCGCGCGATTCGCCCCCCCGGAAAGCACGTCGCCCGCAACGAGCGAACCCGAGAGCAGCGTATATCCAAGGGCAGGATCGGGATCGCCTGCCTGCTTTTGGGCATCAATGGCTGCGATACTGAGCGCCCGCTTGAGGATGTCGCCCTTAACGGGGCCGGAAATGGTGAGCCTGTAGTTGCCGGCATCACCGCCGGTCAGCATCGTCCCGCTGACATTGACCGTCTTCCCGGTGCCGGCATTCTTGTCGGCAAAGGCCAGGACGGTACCGCTGGCCTCCACCGTGTCCCCGGCGACAGCACCGGCAAGGCTGACCGATCCGGTCGCCGCCGTGCCACCGTCATAGGACTTGGCGGCGACGGTGACTGTGCCCAGGAGCTCCTTCTTCAGGACATCCCCCAGCACACCTGCGGGCACGTTGAGCGTGTAGTTCCCGCTGTCCGCGCCGGTCACCGTGGCGAACGAGCACGGAAGCTGCGCCAACTAAGGCTCCCGACCAGCCGATTTCCAACCCCTCCTCGTGCGCAAGCGCATGGGGCAGCAGGATATTGATCATGCGACAGCATCGCAGCCTTCTTCTCGCGGGCCTGGCGGGAGGGATTTTCTTGCTCGCGGGCGCGCCGGTCTCGGCGGTCCCCAACTCCAGCCCACTGGCTCCGCAATCGGGCACGACGTGGGGGATCACGGAAATGCAGTGGCGTACGCTTGCCGGGCCCGACCTGCGGCGCCTGGCGGGATTTCCCGGCTCCGCGCCCGCCGTGCTCGCCGCCGCGCAGAATGGCGACCCGCGCGCCATGGCACTGATCTCGGGGGCCTATGCGACGGGATCGGGGGTGCCTCGGAACAACAGCGAGGCGTTCCGCTGGGCGCAGCGCTCGGCGGCGACGGGCTTGCCACTCGGCATCCATGTCCTCGGCCTCGACTATTTCTACGGCACCGGTGTCGCGCCCGATCCGGCGCAATATCTGCGCCTGCTTCGTCAGGCCGCAGACGCAGGTTCGATTGCGGCCGCAGGCGAAATTGCCAAGGCGCTGTTCCGTGGCGAAATCATCGCCAAGGACCTGACCGGGGCACTGCGCTACGCCAAAATCGGTGCAGAGGGCGGTATCGCGGAAAGCATGATGCTCTATGGCACGCTGCTTTACGATCGCTCGCTGCCCGGCCGCGATCCGGCCGAAGGCGGCAAATGGATCCGGGCGGCCGCAGCAGGCGGCTATGATTTCGCCCGCAAGGCAGCCGCGGCACTCGATGCCCAGGATGGCTTCTCGGTGTCGGCGAAACAACTGTTCGTGTCCAATTTCGGCAACAGCCTCGTCGGCGCCCACACCGTGATCGCGGCGCCGGATGATCCCTGCGTCACCCAGATCGTCGTCGATCTTAACGGCACCACGGGATCCTTCCTCATCAACTGGCAGCAAACGGTCGTCGCCAGCGCGGGCAATTCGTTCGTCAACCTATCGGGTGCGATCCTCAACGGCACCCAGCGGGCGGGGGGCGATGTCAGGAACAGTCTCGGACTTTCGCTCCACCGCGACCAATCGGACGCTCCGGAGGAACAGGACCGCATGTTCGACCTCGCCGCCGCGGCAAAGCAGGTGTCCGACATCTGCCATGCGCTTTGAGGCCGCGGGCGCGCCCACGCGGCTGGTGACGAAGACGAAGAAGAATATGGCGATCCGATCGAAGATGACCATCGGCACCGCCGCAGCCGCCATGCTGCTGATTGGCGTGCTGCCGGCCGGCGCGCAGAGCGGCAACCACGGTCAGGCGTTCGATCGCGTCCATGAAACTCCGGGTGCTTTCCGTTTGCCGACTCGGCATTTGCTCGAGCAGGGGCGTGGCTCCTACTGCCTGATCGACTGATGCGAATCCGTTGCCGAGCGCCTCGAAGCTCGGATGCGGACGCATCAGGAACGATTGGCGCACGCCCGCTAGCGTGCGGAATCTTCGCTCGGTGTCGGATGGTCCGGGTGGATCAGCCTGTTCCACTCCGCCAGGAAACGACGGCGCATCAACCGGTCCTGCACCACGAGCAGTGCCGGGCTCACCGGGATTGCCCGGCGCTGCTGTTCCGGCGTGCGCAAGGCCGCAGGAACCGCCATGTCGCGTCGCACGGACGGCATGGCCTTCGCCACCAGATGGGCCTGACCGCGCTTCGACAGCAGATAGTCCAGGAAGAGGCGAGCGACATTGGGGTGCGCGGCCTTGGCCGGTATCACCGCGATGCGCGACATCAGCAAGGTGTAGTCGCTCGGCAATACCACGGCGAGATTGGGGTTTCGCTGCATTTCCGCAATCGCATAGGATCCAAGCACATTGTATCCGATGACCGATCGACCCGCGGAGACGTCCGAAATGATCGCCTCGCTCGTCGTGAACAGCCGCACGCCGTTGATGCCAAGCGCGCGAACCAGCGGCCAGGCGAGCCTGCTGGCCGCTTCGTCCTGCGAGAGATAGAGATAGCCCACTGCCGAGTTCGCCACGTCATAGGTCGCGACCCGGCCACGTAGATCCGATGCGCCCGACTCGAGCAGGCGCAGCAGGTTCGCATGACTCGTGGGCGCGCGGCGCGTACCCAGCAGCTTGCGGTTATAGACCATCACGATCGGTTCGGCGGTGACGCCCCATGCTTCATTCTTCCAGTTGGCCCATTCCGGCAGCGCGGCGTGCTCGGGCGATGCATAGCGGAGCGCATGGCCGTCATTGACCAGCTTGATCTGCAGATCCATCGCCGAACTCCACAGGAAGTCGGGCATCTCGCCGCCGTTGCGGGCACGTTCTTCCGCCAGATGGTGGACGGGGAGCGCCGCCATCTCGCGATAGTCGATATGAATGCCGGGGTGCTGGCGCTGGAAGTCGGCGAGCAGCTGGGCGACGGCGGGGCGGTCGGTCGCCGACCAGATCACGAGCCTGCCCTCGCGGGCAGCCGCTCGCGCGATCGCCGCGTGCTCGTCATGCCATGGATTGAGCGTGCCGCAACCGGAGAGCAGCAGGCAGCCGAGAAAAGCGAGCGCGCGCATGGCGCAAATGATCCTCTGGACTTCCGACAAGTCAATGCCTCACATTGGCAACCATGGCACGCATTCTTCTTGTCGAGGACGATCCCGCCCTGGCCAGGGGCGTATCGGCCATGTTGCGCAGCAAGAACTATACAGTCGACGTCGCCGAATATGGCGAGGACGCGCTCGACGCGGCACTTGGCGAACCTTATGCGCTGATCGCGCTCGACCTGGGCCTTCCCGATATCGATGGCATCGAAGTGCTTCGTCGATTGCGCCGCAGCGGAAGCAAGACCCCGGTACTGGTATTGAGCGCGCGCGACGCGGTCGAGGACCGGGTCACCGGGCTCGACCATGGCGCGGACGACTATATGCTGAAGCCGTTCGATCCGAGCGAGATGGAGGCACGGATCCGCGCGCTGCTGCGCCGATCGGCAGGGGAGGCCTCGCCGCTGGTCACTATCGGCGACCTGGTCATCGATCCGGCGCGGGCAACGGCAACGCTTGGCGGGACCGTGCTCGCTTTGCGCCGCCGCGAATGGGCCGTGCTCGAACGGCTTGCGGCGCGGCCTGGCAAGCTGGTGTCGAAGGAGCGCCTTGCCGCCGAGATATTCGGTTATGACGAGCCGGTCGCGCCCAATGCGGTGGAGGTATATGTGGCGCGCCTGCGCCGCAAGCTCGAACCGGACGGGCCCGAGATTCGAACGGTGCGCGGCCTCGGCTATCTCATCGACCCGGCATGAAGCCGCTCGCGGGCAGCACCCGCTCGCTCACCGCGCGCCTGCTGATCGGCGTCGGCCTGCCCATGATCATCCTTGCAGTCGCGCTCGGCCTGGGCGGTGGCCTGATGATCCGGGCCACCGTCACGGCGGTCAACGACCGCATCCTCGAAGCCGCCGCCCGCGGCATCGCCGATTCGCTGACGATCGAGGAGGGCGAGATCGCGCTCGACCTGTCGCCGGCGATCTTCGGGATGCTGGAGAACACCGCGCGAGACAATGTCTACTACACGATCCGCTATCGCGGTCGTGCGCTGACCGGCTATGGCGATCTGCCGCAGATCTCGCTTGCGCCTGGCGAGGATGCCGCCGCGTTCGGCGACGCGCGCTATCTCGACCGCGACATCCGCATCGTCGCCAGGGCGCGGCGCCTGCCGGGGCTCGACGCTCCGGTGGTGATCGAAGTCGCCGAGACGCTCGATGCGCGCAAGGCCGATACCAACCGCCTGCTCAGCGGCCTGCTCTTCCTCGAAAGTGCGCTGATCCTGGTGGCGGTGCTTCTTCTGCCCTTTGCGGTGCGCTGGGGCTTGCGGCCGGTCGCGCGGATCCAGGCCGAGCTCGATCACCGCGTCGCAGCGGATCTCGCCCCGCTGTCTCTCGACGCGGTGCCCGCCGAATTGCGGAACCTCGTCAAGGCATTCAACGCCATGCTCGGGCGTCTCGGCGACGCGATGATCGCGATGCGGCGTTTCACGGGCGACGCGTCACACCAGATCCGCACGCCGCTATCGATTCTACGGACGCATGTCGCCGTGCTGCGCAGCGCGGCGCCGGGAAGTACCGAAGCAGCACAATCGCTCGACGACATCGATCGCGGAACGGTGCGGCTCAGCCATCTTGTCGGGCAGCTCCTCGCCCTGGCGCGGGCGGACAATGCGGCACGCAACGAGACGCCGCTCGAGGCTGTCGATCTGCGCGATATCGTGACGGCGGTGGTTGCCGAGCGGCGCGAGGCCAGCGCGCGGGCGGGGGTGACGCTCGTCGTCGTGCCGGCCCCGGCCATCATCATACGCACCGCGCCGGTGCTGGCGCTCGAGCTGCTCGCGAACCTGCTCGACAATGCCGTTCGCCATGGCGGGGCGGGCGGGATCGTCCGGGTGACGGCCACCGAGGATCCGGCGCTCCTTATCGACGACGACGGCCCCGGCATCCCGGCGACCGAGCGCGAGCGCGTGTTCACCCGCTTCGCGCAGCTGCCGCGCGATGCCCGTAACGAGGGCAGCGGCCTCGGCCTGTCGATCGCACGGTCGCTGGCACAGGCGATCGGGGCCGAACTCCGGCTCGAGGACGGCCCCGACGGGCGGGGCCTGCGCGCCATCGTGCACTTCCCGCGCCCCTGAAAGCTTCATGACAGGTTGCCGCGGCTAACGCTCGGGCAGGAGAGCCGGCCGCGCAAGCAGGCGGGCAGGGATGGTCCGCGCCGGAGAGAGGGGAGAACCCCTGTCACGGCGCTGAAAGGAAGCGAACGGGCATGCTATCGATTCTGGCTTTCGCGATGGTCGGTACCTTCATGGTGCTGATCATGACGAAGCGCTTGTCGGCGATCGTGGCGCTGATCCTGGTGCCCGTGCTGTTCGCGCTGCTCGCCGCCATGCTGCATGGCGGGTTCGACGCCGGGCTCGGCAAGATGATGATGGCCGGCGTCGCGGACCTGGCGCCAACCGGCGTGATGCTGGTCTTCGCCATCCTGTTCTTCGGGCTGATGATCGACGTCGGCGTGTTCGACCCGATGATCCGCGCCATCGTCCACGCGGTGCATGGCGATCCCGTGCGCATCCTGGTCGGCACGGCGCTGCTTGCGCTGATCGTCTCGCTCGATGGCGATGGCGCTACCACCTATATGATCACCACCGCGGCGATGCTCCCGCTCTACCGCCATATGAAGATGGACGTGCGCATGCTTGCCTGCATCGTCATCATGGCCGGCGGGGTGATGAATGTCCTGCCCTGGGGCGGCCCTACCGCGCGAGTGGTGAGCGCGCTCAAGCTCGATGCGGCGACAGTGTTCGTGCCGCTGATCCCGGCGATGCTCGCGACGGCGGCCTGGGTTGTCTTCGTCGCCTATCGCTTCGGCCTGAAGGAGCGCGCCCGGTTGGCGGCGCTGCGGGCCGATGCGGTGGATGAGGATGCGGATGCGGACGAAATGCTCGAGCAGGACCGCCACAGCCATGTCGAGGCGCGGCGGCCGCGCCTGTTCTGGTTCAACCTTCTGCTCACCATCGGCCTGCTCGTCGCGCTGATTGCGGCAGCGATGCCGCTGCCGGTGCTGTTCATGCTCGCCTTCGCGGTGGCGATGAGCGTCAATTATCCGAACCTGTCGCAACAGCGCGAGCGCCTTGCCGCGCATGCCCCGAATGCCCTGGCGGTAGGCGGGCTGGTGTTCGGTGCGGGCATCTTCACCGGGATCCTGTCCGGTACGAAGATGGTCGATGCGATGGCAGCCACCGTCACGCATGCGATCCCGCCCGCCCTTGGCGCCTATCTCGCGCCGATCACGGCGGTGATCAGCGCGCCCTTCACCTTCTTCATCTCGAACGACGCTTTCTATTACGGCATGCTGCCGATCCTCGCCGAGACCGGCCATGCCTATGGCCTGTCGGATGCCGAGATCGGCCGCGCCGCCCTGGTCGGCCAGCAGGTCCATCTGCTGAGCCCGCTGGTTGCCTCGACCTATCTTCTGGTCGGCTTCGTCGGCATCGAATTCGGCGAGCATCAGCGCTTCACGCTCAAATGGGCGCTCGGGTCCTGCCTGGTTTTCGGAGGGATCGCCGCGCTTACCGGTGCCTTCCCGGTCGTCGCGGTCGCCGGCTGACGTGCCGGGCGGCGCGGGCTTGCGCATGCGCCTTCGGCAATGGGCCGGGCTTCTCCTGCTCTCCCTGGTCGCAACCGCTGTCCTGGCATTGCTGGCGGTGCCTGCCGCCCTGCTGCTCGGGCCGATGTTCGCCGGGATCGCGGCCGCCGCGCGGGGCTGGGACATCGGGGTGTCGCGCTGGCTCGCCATCGCGGCCCAGGCGGTGATCGGCTGCCTGATCGCGGGAAACATGGCTGGCGCGCTCGCGCCGATGCTCGCCGAGCACTGGCTGCTCTTCGCCCTGCTGACGCTGGCGACCGTCGGTGCCAGCGGCCTGCTCGGCTATCTGCTCAGCCGGTGGGGCGTGGTGCCCGGCACGGTCGCGATCTGGGGATCGATGCCTGGCGGCGCGACGGCGATGGTGCTGCTCGCCGAAGCGAATGGCGCCGATGCGCGGCTGGTGGCGGTGATGGTCTATACGCGCGTCGTCGCCGTCACGCTCACGGCGAGCGCGCTCTCGGTGCTGCTCGGCGCCCAAGCGCTGCCGCCACATGGTGCAGCGGCGGTTGCGGACGGGCCGGTCTGGCTGATGCCCGTAGTGGCGATTGCCGGCGTCGCGGGGGCCGTGCTCCTGCGCTGGCGCTCCGGAACCTTGATCGTCACCATGGCGCTGGGCGCGGCCGCGATGCTTGCGGGCGCGCCTCCGGTTCGGGTTCCCATGCCGCTGCTCGTTCTCGCCTTCGCCACCACCGGCTGGCGGATCGGGCTGAGCTTTACTGGCGAGGCGCGCGCTACGGCAGCGCGCATGCTTCCGCGCATCCTCCTTGCCGCGCTGCTGCTCATCGGCTTCTGTGGCGGACTGGCGGCGCTGCTGCATTTCGCGCTGGGGATCGACCCGCTTACCGCATGGCTCGCGGCCAGCCCGGGCGGTCTCGAATCGGTGGCGGTGATCGCCAGTACCCTGCCGGTCGATTCGCCCTTCATCATGGCAGCGCAAACCGCGCGCTTCGCGCTGGTGATGCTGATCGGGCCGGCGCTCGCTACGGCACTGGTTCGTCGCAGCCGCCGCGCCGCGCACCATCCCCAGCGATGACAGGTTGGTGAAAGCAAAGCCGTGACACTCCTTTGATCGGGGGACCTTCGACGTCCCGAAGATAAGGTTCGGACGCGCAAAGCGGACCGACATACAGGAGGGGATAAATGGGCAGCCTTGATCGGCGCGGTACCCGCGCTTGTTCCGGATTCACCAGCCTCGGCACGATCGCGCTGCTGGGGGTGCTGGCGGCGACGCCGGCATGGGCGCAGGATGCGGCGGCGGACAGCGCCGCGCCCGCCATTGCCGAGCCCGCGCCGCAGGAAACCACGCCCGCGGAGCAGGGGCAGATCATCGTCACCGGCTCGCGGATCGCGCGGCGCGACTATCAGTCGAACACGCCGATCGTGACGATCGGCTCGGAAACCCTGGCCGGCGCCGGCCAGCCGACGCTCGACCGGGCGATCGGCCAGATGCCGCAGTTCGCCGCGGCACAGGGCCTCGCCCAGGTTGGCGACGTGCAGGCGCGGACCGGCTTCCAGGGCGGCCAGGCCTATAGCGATCTGCGCGGCCTCGGGCCCAACCGCTCGCTGATCCTGGTCGATGGCCGCCGCCTGATCGCGTCGAATCCGAACGGATCGATCGATCTCAACACGATCCCGATGGCGATGATCGAGAATGTCGAGGTCATCACCGGCGGCGCATCCGCCACCTATGGTTCCGACGCGATCGCAGGCGTGGTCAACTTCAAGCTGCGGCGCCATTTCAACGGGATCGAACTCGGCGCGCGCCGTGGCGGCACCTTGGAAGGCGACGGCGCGAACACCCAGTTCACGCTGCTTGCCGGCAGCGATTTCGCCGATGGCCGGGGGAGCGCGATCGTGGCGTTCGAATATGCCGAGCGCGATCGCATCGCCGGCGCGGACCGGCCTTTCTTCCGCAATATCCGTCTGCTCGCGCGTCCGCCGGAAGGGCTGGTCGAAAACGGCCTGTTCGGCTCGCAGCCGACGGTCGCGGCGGTCAACGCGCTGCTCGCCACCTATCCGGGCACCACGCCGATCAGCGGTACCGGCCAGTATAATGGGGCGATCGGCTTCAATACCGACGGCACCATCTTCACCACCAGTGCCGGCAGCAACTGCGTTCAGAACTATCGCGGCCTGCCCACCGCGCCGCTGGGCCTCGGCATCACCAGCAATTGCCGCCAGGTGGCGGTCGCGCTCGGCAACTACTTCTCGATCCAGGTGCCGCTGAAGAAATACAACGTCCTCACCAAGCTCGATTACGAACTGGCCGGCGGCATCACGGCCTATGGCACCTTCAACTTCATGCATTCGAGTGCGCTCGACAGCACCTCGGCCGGCTCGACCGGCCCCGGCAAATATCTGGTCGTGCCGCTCAACAGCCCCTGGGTGACCGGCAACCCGGCGCTGCAGGCGCTGCTTGCCTCGCGGCCGGCGGTGCCGGGCGATCCGACCGCGCTCACCCGGGCATTGTCGGTGACCAAGCTGCTCACCGCTTCGGGGCCGCGTTCGCAGACCTTCGAATATGATGTCTATCAGGGCGTGATCGGGCTGCGCGGCACGATACCGGGTACGGCGCTGAACTTCGACGTCTATGGCTCGATCGGGCAGACGCACTTCACCAACATGCAGTATAACGACACCAGCCGCGCCAATATCGCGGCGGTGCTGAACGGCACGGCCAACTTCACCGGCTCGGCGGGCAGCTGCATCGGCTATGCTTGGAATCCGTTCGGCAACAACCCGTTCAGCCCGGGCTGCGAGCAGTTCATCACGCGCGACAACACCAATATCAACACCACGCGCCAGCAGGTGATCGAAGCCACGGTCACCGGTCCGATCTTCAAGCTTCCTGGCGGCGATCTCAGCTTTGCGCTGGGCGCCGCCTATCGGAACAACAGCTTTGCCTTCAGGCCCGACAATGCGCTGATCCTCGGCGACACGCCCTCGTTCGACAATATCGTGCCGACCGGTGGTAGCCAGAAGGTCAAGGAAGTCTTCGGCGAACTCGAGGTGCCGCTGCTCAAGGACGTGTTCCTGTTCAACAGCCTGAGCCTCAATCTCGGCTATCGCCGGGCCAATTATTCGGGCTTCGGTTCGGTCGACGCCTATAAGGCGGATGCCAGCTGGCGGCCGTTCGAGCAGCTGCTGATCCGCGGCGGCTATCAGCGTTCGATCCGTGCGCCGAGCCTGGGCGAGTTGTTCGCGCCGACCGCGACCGGCAGCATCAACATCGGTGCGGTTCCCGGTGCCGGCGACCCGTGCGACAGCCGGAGCGCCTTCCGTTCGGGTGCCAACGCTGCCCAGATCCAGGCGCTGTGCATCGCCCAGGGGGTGCCGGCGGCGATCTATCCCACCTTCACCTATATCAACGACACCGCTTTCGGCAGTACGGGCGGCAACCCCAACCTGACGCCGGAAAAGGCCGACAGCTTCACGATCGGCACGGTATGGAGCCCGCGCTTCGGCAGTCCGATGTTCCGGATGTTCAACCTCTCGGTCGATTACTACAATATCAAGCTCCGCGACGCGATCGGCACGGTCGCGCTGACCCAGATCCTGCCGCGCTGCTTCAACTTCGACGGGCTCAGCAACCCCGGCTATTCGCTCAACAACGTCTTCTGCCAGCAGATCACCCGCGACACCCGTTCGGGCGCGATTTCGTTCGGCCGGGAAGGCGCGCTCAACCTCGCCACCTACAAGACCGACGGTATCGACGTGCAGTTCGACTGGGGCTTCGATCTCGCCGGCATGGGGCTGGGCGAGGGAGCCGGTACGATGCGGCTCAACAGCGTCGTGACCTATACGCGATCGTTCAAGGTATCATCGCTGCCGGGCTCGCCGGTGCTCGACTATGTGGGCAGCATCGGCAACAATGCGGTGAGTCCGCAGATCGCGCATCCGCGCTGGAAGACCAATACGTCGCTCGGCTATACCAGCGGTGCCTTCACCATCACCGGCCGCTGGCGCTTCATCGACAAGATGATCCACCAGGACAAGGTGGTGAACCCCGCGGCCGTGACGCCCGGCGTGCCTGCCTATAGCTATTTCGACGCCGATTTCACCGTCAATGTCAGCGATCGTTTCCAGTTCACTGGCGGGATCACCAATATCGGCAACAAGGCGCCGCCCTTTGTCAGCGGCCAGCCGCTGACTACCGATTCGGCAACGTACGACATCATCGGCCGCTCGTTCTTCGTCGGTGCGAAGGTGAAGTTCTGATGCCGGCCGGCACCTCGGTGAGCCTCTTCCCTTGCCGGGGTGCCGCATGAAGCTGCTGGCATTGCCGGGGGACGGCATCGGACCCGAGATCATGGCTGCGACGCTGGCGGTGCTGCAGGCTGCCGACGCTGCCCATGGGCTCGGGCTCGAGGTCGAGACGATGGAAATCGGCCTCGCCGCGCTGGCAAACCAGGGCACGACCCTGCCGGACGCGGTGCTCGACCGGGTTCCGCAGGTGGACGGCGTGATCCTTGGCCCGGTCTCGCACTATGACTATCCCCCGCGTGCGTCCGGCGGGATCAACCCCTCGGGCGAGTTGCGCGCGCGTTTCAGGCTGGGTGCCAATATCCGCCCGGCCCGGAGCCGTCCCGGCCTGGGTCTGCTCGGCGGCCGGATGGACCTGGTGATCGTGCGGGAAGCGACCGAAGGCTTCTATGCCGATCGCAGCATGCATGCCGGTGCGGGCGAATTCATGCCGGATCCGGACATGGCGCTGAGCGTGCGCAAGATCACCGCGGCCGCCTCACGCCGCGTGGCCGAGGTGGCGTTCGATCTAGCACGCGGGCGCCGGCGCAAGGTGACGGCGGTCCACAAGGCCAATGTGCTGAAACTCAGCGACGGCTTGTTCCTGCGCGAGGTACGCGCAGTTGCTCGAGGCTATCCCGACGTGGCGCTTGACGAAGTGATCGTCGATGCAGCGGCGGCATTGCTGATCCGCAGGCCCGAGCAATTCGACGTGATCGTCACCACCAACATGTTCGGCGACATCCTGTCCGACGAAGCCTCCGAGCTTTCGGGGGGCCTGGGCCTGGGCGGATCGATCAGCCTGGGCGACGGTATCTGCGTCGCCCAGGCCCAGCATGGCTCGGCGCCGGATATCCAGGGGCAGGGGATCGCCAACCCCGTTTCGCTTATCCTGTCGGCGGCGATGCTGCTGGATTGGTGCGGGCGCCGTTGCGGGAACGCTCGCCTGGCTGCTGCCGGCAAGGCGATTTCGGCCGCGACCGACCGGGCGCTGGCCAGCTCCGCCGCACGAACGCGTGACCTTGGCGGGCGCCTGGGAACCATGGCGTTCGCCGACCGGCTGATTGCGGCAATTCCTGCCGTCTGATCCATGGCTGCTTCTGGCGCTTCCCTGCCTTGCGTGGTGCCGAGAACCTGCACGGAGGAGGGCGGGGGCCTTCCCGCGTCGCGGCCGCAAATGTTGTGATTTCGCAATCATTGGATCTGTCACGCCTGCGAAATCAAACTGTCATCACCTTCCACGACCTCGTGCGTGACGCGGGGTCGGGTTCCCCGAGTCCCCAGGGGGACGAGAGATGAAGGTATCGACGAACCACTTCCGGCTTCACGCGACCTGTTGCGTAGCAGCGCTCATCCTGCCCGCCGCCGCTGCCGCCCAGACCAAATCGGCGCCAGCGGAGACCATTGCCGGGAACGATGCCCGGCCGCGTCCGAACGATATCGCCGAAGGGTCGGACATCGTCGTCACCGCCACCCGTGCCAACGAAATCGCTCCGGTCACGGCTTCCCTCCAGACGACCCAGCCCCAGTCGGTCATCAGCCGCTCCTTCATCGAAGATTCGCTGCCGGCGACCTCGGACTTCAATCAGATCGCGCTGATCGCGCCGAGCGTGTCGGGTTATGGCAACGCCAACGGCCCGGGCCTTTCGGAATCCAAGGCGCAGATCCGCGGCTTCCAGGACGGCGAGTACAACATCACCTATGACGGCGTGCCGTTCGGCGACACCAACGACCCTACCCATCATTCGAACACCTTCTTCCCGTCGAACACGATCGAGACGCTGATCGTCGATCGCGGCCCGGGCAACGCGGCGCAACTCGGCCAGGCCACGTTCGGCGGCAACATCAACCTCTTCTCGCGCGCCACGCGCGAGAAGCCGGGGGTGGAACTGAAGGGCAGCTATGGTTCGTTCAACACCTGGCTGGTGCGCGGCGTCGCCCAGAGCGGCGCGATCGACACGCTCGGCGGAACCGAGGTGATGGTGAGCGGCCAGCACATCGGATCGGACGGTGCCCGCACCTACAGCCCGTTCAAGTCGAACAACGTGTTCGGCAAGATCATGGTGCCGATCTCGCCGGACGTGCGGCTGACCCTGCTCGGCACCTATAACGAGAACAGCTTCAACCAGCCCGACAAGGACGGCGCGACGCTGAGCCAGGTGGCGCAGTATGGCCGCTATTTCAGCCTCAACAACGATCCGAACAGCCAGAGCTTCTACGGCTATAACCGCACGCGGAAGAAGACCGACTTCGAGATCGTCAAGCTGGAGGCCGATATTGCGCCCGGTTCGGTGTTCGAGAACCGCGCCTATACCTATAGCTATGACAACCAGACACTGAGCGGCAACGACGTCACGCTCTATGCGACGGCAACGCCGGCGCAGATCGCCGCGGCCAATGTCGTGACGCTCGCGCCCGGCGCCAAGGCGACGACTGGCGTCCCCGGCTACACCAAGACCAACAAATATCGGGTCTTCGGCAACATCGCCAAGGTTCGCGTCGATTTCGGTTTCGGCACGATCACCGCCGGTGCATGGCTCGAATGGTCGAACACCTATCGCCAGCAGCGCGACGTCGATCTGGTGACGATGTCGCCGAACTATCTGGAGAAGAAGGTGACGGACCCGGTGACCGGGGTAGCGACGCCGCAGAACATCAAGTTCGACCAGAACAGCCACACCAACCACACCGAGGCGTTCGTCGAGCTCGAACTGCGCCCGCTGCCGGGCCTGGCGGTGACGCCGGGCTACAAGCATGTCGATTTCAACCGGCGGATCGAGGCGGCCTACAACCAGACGACCCGCTACGCGCAGACGCTCAGCAACACCTATACGGCGGACTTGCCGTTCCTGACGGTGAACTATGCCGTCAGCGAGCGGTTCTCGGTTTACGGCCAATATGCGCGCGGCTTCCTCGCACCGCCACTCAGCGTGCTCTACGTCGCCAACCCCCGGCTCTCCACCGTCGTGCCCCAGCGTTCGACCAACTACCAGACCGGCCTCGTCTATCACGGTCGCAACCTCTCGCTGGACGTCGATCTCTACAAGATCGACTTCGCCAACAAGTTCGCGTCCTTCACCTCGCCGGTGCCGGGCGAGGGCGTGGTCTTCGTCAACCAGGGTGCGGTGCAGTACAAGGGCGTCGAGGGCCAGATCACCTACGCCTTCGACAATGGCCTGGCCGTCTTCGCCAATGCCTCGCGCAATTATGCCAAGACCGACAATGCCGGCGCGCCGCACACCCAGGTCGCCAACGCGCCGGAATGGACCGCGGCGGGCGGCATCCTCTACAAGCACGGCCCGATCCGCTTCTCGCTGATCGATAAATACACCGGTCGCCAGTGGTTCAGCGACGGCGAGAACCCGGTTTATCGCAGCAATGGCTACAACAGCGCGATCCTGTCGGCGCGCTACGATCTCGGCCTCGTCCGCTTCGGGGTCGAAGTGAACAACCTGCTCGACTCGAAGCAGGTGACCAACATCAACGCCGGCAAGACCGCCCCGTTCGACCAGTATTTCTATCAGACCGGGCGCTCGGTCACTGCCGACGTCACGCTCACCTTCTAAGGCGCAGCCCCCTTGTGCGAGCCCCGTCATGGGCCTGCGCAAGGGGTGCGCCGGAGCCCGCATACCTTGCGATTCCACAATATGCGGTGCCGGCGGATTACCTCTAGATGTGCGGGGGTGCGTGTACCCCGACGCCTCCACAGACCGCTTGCGCTGCTGGCATTTGCTCTGCCCCCGGCATTGTCGGGATGTGTCTCCTATCGGCCGCGGCCCGTGCATCCGGCGGAGATCGCGGCGGCGCGCCAGGCGATGACTCTCGACCCCGCCGAGATCGGCCGGCGCGTGGCCGCGCTCGCGCCTTCGCGGGCGGGCATGCCGCTGGCATGGGATCGGCTGAGCCTGTTCGCCGCGGCCACGCTCTATAATCCCGACGTCGCGGCGATGCGGGCAGCCGTCGACACCGCACGCGCCAATGCCGGCGTCGCCCGCCGATGGCCGGGCACGACGTTCACGCTCACCACCGAATATGCGAACGATCCTTCGACACGCTCGCCCTGGCTGTTTGGCGGCGCGATCGACGTGCCGCTGGACCTTGGCGGCCGGCGCGGCGCGCGCATCGCGGGCGCCGACCTGGCCGTACTTTCCGCTGGATATGATGTCGTCGAAGCGCTGTGGAACGCGCGGACGGAGTTGCGCAGGGGCTTGGCCGAGCGCCTGGTCGCGGAGCGCCAAGTCGCCGCGCTGTCGGCGCTCGCCGAAGTTCGTGACCGGCAATATGTCGCGATGGCGCGCCGGGTCACCGTCGGGGAGGCATCGCGCGCCGAACTGGAGCGGGTCCGCGCCGACAGCGCCGATGTCGCGCGGCGCCTGGGCGACGCGCAGGCCGGTCTCCGTGCCGCCGCGCGTACCGTCGCCGTGGCAATCGGGGTGCCGGCCGGCACGGTCGAGGGCCTTCCGGTGGAATGGCCCG
Source organism: Sphingomonas sp. NPDC092440 (assembly GCF_044754985.1). NCBI lineage: Bacteria > Pseudomonadati > Pseudomonadota > Alphaproteobacteria > Sphingomonadales > Sphingomonadaceae > Sphingomonas > Sphingomonas sp. NPDC092440. The sequence goes on from NZ_JBIVQA010000009.1 coordinate 21,069, forward strand.
GCTTCGATGCCCCCGCACCCGATCCGGGGGCATTGGTAACGCCCGATCTGCGGCAAGCGGCGCTGCTCTCCCGCGCGGACGTGCTCAAGGCGGTCGTCGCCTATGACCAGGCCGAACAGGAATTGCGGGGCGAAATGGCGAAGCAGTTTCCTGCGATCAACCTCTCGCCCGGCTATACCTGGGAACGCGGGCTGGTGAAGCTGCCCTTCTCGCTGGGCCTCGCCCTGCCGCCACTCGACCTCAACCGACACGCGATCGCGGCTGCCGAGGCGAAGCGCACGGAAGCGGGCAAGCGCCTGGAAGCGGTGGTCGCCGCGGCCGAGGCTGCTGTCGACGCGGCGCTCATGGAAACCAGGGCCGCGCGCGCCGCCCTCGTCCAGCTTCGCACCGTCGAACTGGCGACGGCCGCGAAGCTCGCGGCACAGGCCGATCGCGAACTGGCCGCCGGGGCAATCGATCGTATCGAATGGGCAGCGGCACAGGCGGGGCTACGCCAGGCGCGCAGCGCCGAGATCGACGCGCTCGCGCGGGTGCACGCGGCGGATGCCGCTCTGGAGAACGCGCTCCGTCGTCCGCTCGAAGGGCCGGAGACATTGATCGTGGCGCACGCCGAAGGAGCATCGACCAAATGAGACGGCGAGACGCCGCAGGCTGGGCTGCGCTGGGTGCCGGCGTGAGCGCGGGGTGCATCCTCCTTGTCGTCCCCCTCCTGTCCTCGGCCCCGCCCGTGCCGCCGGCACGGGAAAGGGCGGACGCAGCGCCGAGCGCCGGCGCCCGCGACGGCGAAGTGCGGGTCGAGCTCGCCGAGCAGCGGCGCATCGGCCTGACGATCGCAAGGGCGGTGCCAGCCACCGTTCCCCCGCGCGGGCAGGGTTTTGCGCGCGGGCTGGATGGCGCCAACCTCGCCGCGATCGACGCGGAGATCGTAACCGCCTCGGCTGCGGCCGCCGCGTCGCGCGCGGAAGCCGCGCGGCTCGCCCTGCTTGCATCGCAGGACCAGAGCGCCTCGGCCCGGTCCGTCCAGGCGGCGCGTGCCCAGGCCGCGGCCGACATCGCCCGCGTGCAGCTGGCGTCCCGTCGCATCGGCCTGGAATATGGGCCCGGCCTGGCCGGGATCAGCTCCGGCGCGCGCCGGGCACTGGTCGCCGACATGGCGTCGGGGCATGCCGCGCTGGTCCGCATCGATATGCCCGGCGCATCGATCGACCAGTTGCGCGCCGTCCGGATCGACGGCGGCTCGTTCCATATTCTCGGTCCCGCCGCCGCCGCCGATCCCCGGCTGCAAAGCGCAGGCCTGCTGGCCATCCTGCGCGGCCCAGTCGCGGCATCGGCCACCAACGGCCGGATCCTCGGCGTCACCGTACAGCAGGGCGGCAGCCAGGCGGGCACGCTCGTGCCGCGCGACGCCGTGATGCGCTGGCACGGGGGTGCCTGGGTCTATCGCCGTACCGGGGCGGAGACGTTCGAGCGCGTCGAACTCGCCGATGGCCGGCCGGTCGCAGGCGGGTGGTTCGTCCCGGCCGGTATCAAGGCGGGCGATGCGATAGTAGTGCGCGGTGCCGGCACGCTGCTGGCGATCGACCGTGGCGGCGGTGCTGCGGCGGGCGAGGACTGACCCGATGCTCGGTCGCATTGTCAGGTTGAGCCTGGCGCATCCGGGCATGGTGATGCTCGCGTCGCTGCTGCTGCTGGCCTTCGGCATCCTCACCCTGCGCAGGGCGAGCTACGACGTCTTCCCGGAGTTCGTGCCCGCCCAGGCAACGGTGCAGACCGAAGCGCCCGGCATGACGCCGGACCAGGTCGAGGCGCTGGTCACGCGACCGCTGGAGGCCGCGATCAACGGAGCCACCGGCATCGCCACCGTCCGCTCGGAATCGATCCAGGGCCTGTCGGTGATCAACATCGTCTTCGTCGAAGGGAGCGAACCCTATCGCGCCCGGCAGATCGTTGCCGAAGCGGTGAGCGAGGCGGCGGGCAGGCTTCCGGGCGGCGTGCAGCCGCCACGGCTCGGGCCACTGACTTCCTCGACGATGGATCTGCTCAAGATCGGCTTTGTGGGCGGACGCGATCCCAAGATGCTGCGCGACCAGGTCCAATGGACGGTCATCCCGCGCTTGCTTGCCACGCCGGGCGTTGCGCGCGCCATCGTCTTTGGCGGGGAGCTCCGGCGCTTCGAGGTCCGCATCCGCCCCGCCGACCTGGTCGCACGCAACGTCGCACTTGCCGATGTCGAGGCCGCGATCAAGGCGGCTACCGCGGTACGTGGCGGTGGGTTCGCGGAGACCGCCAACCAGCGCATCCTGATCGAGCCCAGCGCCGGCACGCCCGATACGCGCTCGCTCGCCCAGGCGGTGCTCCCGCTCGGGGCGGGCCCGCCGGTGCGGCTGGGCGACATCGCCGACATCGTGGATGCATCGACGCCCAAGACCGGCGATGCGCTCATCATGGGCAAGCCCGGCGTGCTCGTTGCGCTCGCGAGCCAATATGGCGCCAATACGCTCGAGACCACGCAGCGCGTCGAGACGGCGATCGCGGAATTGCGGCCGGCGCTCGAAGCGCAGGGCATTCGAATCTATCCCGCACTCCACCGGCCGGCCAACTTCATCGAGACCGCATTGAAGGGGATCCGCACCGACCTGCTGATCGGTGCCGGGCTGATCGCCTTCATCCTGCTCGTTTTCCTGCGCGATCTGCGCGTGGCGTTCATCGCTTTCGTCTCGATCCCGCTGTCGCTGCTCGCCGCGCTGATCGTCCTCGATCAGACCGGCCAGACGATCAACACCATGACGCTGGGCGGACTCGCAGTCGCGCTCGGCGTGGTCATCGACGATGCCATCGTCGGGGTGGAGAATATCGTCCGCCGCCTGCGCGATGCGCCGGAGGGCGATGGGCGAGGCGCGGTGATCGAGGCCGCATCGGTCGAGGTGCGCGCGCCGGTCGTCTACGCCACGTATGTGCTCGCGCTCACGGTGGCGCCGATCCTCTTCCTCACCGGACTGCAGGGCGCATTTTTCGGTCCTCTCGCCTGGTCCTTCCTGCTGGCGACGCTGGCCTCGCTCGGGGTGGCGATCACCGTCGCGCCGGCGCTTGCGCTGCTCCTGCTGCGCAAGGTGCGGCTTCATGACGAACCCCGCTATCTGATGGCGTTCAAGAACTGGCACGATCGCCTGCTCGAGCCGATTTGCCATCATCCCCGCGCGGCGGCCGGATCGACCGCCCTCGTCGGTATCGTTGCCGCTCTCATGCTGACCAGCTTCGGCGGCGAGCTGCTCCCTGCGTTCCGCGAGCGGCACTATGTGCTCCAGGTCAACGGTCCGGTGGGCGCCTCAGTGCCGTGGATGAAGGATCTCGGCCAGCGCATCACCGCCGACCTGCTCAAGATCCCCGAGGTCGCGACCGTCGAGGAGCAGATCGGCCGGGCCGAGGCCGGGGAGGACACCTTTCCCCCCAATCGCAGCGAGTTCCATGTCGAACTGAAGGGTGTGGGCGGCGCGTCCGAAGATCGTGCGCTCGAGCGGATCCGCGCCGTGCTCGGCCAGTATCCGGGTATCCAGAGCGAGGCACTGACCTTTCTCGGCGATCGGATCAGCGAGTCGCTGTCCGGCGAGACCGCCAAGGTGGCGATCGGTGTCTATGGCGGCGATCTCGACAGTCTCGACCGCGTGGCAGCCGATGTCGCGCGCGTGCTCGCCACCGTGCCGGGTGCCGCCGATGTTCAGGTGAAGGCACAGCCCGGCGCCCCCAGCCTCCGAATCATGCTGGACGCGAACCGCATGGGCCTTCGCGGCGTGACGCCGACCGACGCCTATGATGCGATCGAGACCGCCTTCCAGGGGAAGACGGTCAGCCAGGTGACCGAGGCGGACCGCATCACCGACGTCACCGTGACGTTGCCCGACAGCGATACCCGCGATCCCGAGGCGATCGGCGCGATCCTCGTCCGGGCGGGCGACGGCACCACCACGCCCCTGTCGGACATCGCCACCATAAGGCCCGGCGAAGGACGGACGGTGATCGGTCACGAGGGTGGGCGGCGGCGGCAGATGGTTACCGCCAATCCGTCGGTATCCGATGTATCGGGCTTCGTCGCGGCGGCCAGGGCGCGGATCGCCCGCGAGGTGAAGCTGCCGCCCGGCGCCTATCTCGACTATGCCGGCGTGGCCGAGGGCCAGGCGGCGGCCACGCGCCAGATCCTGTTCAACGTTGCCGCGGCATCGATCGGTATCGTGGCGCTGCTCGTTATCGCCTTTGGCGGCGGCCGGCCCGCGATGCTCATCCTGGCGGGGACGCCGTTCGCGCTCGCTGGCGGAGTCATCGCCGTCTGGCTGACCGGTGGGGTGCTGTCGCTGGGCGTGCTTGTCGGCTTCGTCACCTTGTTCGGCATTGCCGCCCGCAATGCGATCCTGCTCATCTCCCATATCGATCATCTGGTCGCCGAGGAAGGCTGCGCGCCTGGGCTCGCCACCGTGCTGCGCGGCACGCACGAGCGGGTCACTCCGATCCTGATGACCGCGCTGGTGACGGGCCTGGGCCTCGCGCCGCTGGCGTTGGAGGCCGGGCAATCGGGGCGCGAGGTGCAAGGGCCGATGGCAGCCGTTATTCTGGGCGGACTCGTCACCTCCACGGTGATGAGCCTGATCGTGCTTCCCGCACTGGTGCTGGCGTATCGCTGGCCCCTGACGGAACGGAAAGGAGAGGCGCCGGATGCGCCTGCTGCTGATCGAGGATGACGACACGGTCGCGGCTGCGATCGCGACGGCGATGACGGAACGTGGCCACAATGTCGCGCGCGCCGCGGACGGCCGCGAGGGCGCGGCAATGGTGGAGGGCGGGCAGTATGATGTGCTCGTAATCGATCGCATGCTCCCGGGCGCGGATGGGCTCGGCATGGTGCTGGGGCTTCGCGCGCGGGGTGACGCCACGCCCGTGCTGATGCTCACCGCGCTTGGCACGGTTGCCGATCGGGTGGCCGGATTGCGCGGTGGCGCCGATGACTATCTGGTGAAGCCATTCTCGATGGACGAGCTGGAAGCGCGCGTGGAAGCGCTATCCCGCCGCAATGCGACGCCGCCGGCGCAACTGGTGATCGACAACCTGGTGCTCGATCGCCTGGCGCGGACCGTCCAGCGCGGCGACACGCGGATCACGCTGATGCCGCGCGAATTCCAGCTGCTTGAACTCCTGATGCTGAGTTCCCCCGCGGTGGTCACTCGCACGATGCTGCTTGAACAGGTGTGGCGCTTCCGCTTCGATCCCGGCACCAACCTGGTCGAAAGCCATGTCAGCCGGCTTCGCGGCAAGATCGACCGGGGCGGCGACCCGCCCCTCATCCATACGGTTCGGGGCGAGGGCTATGTCGCGCTGGCCCGGTGAATTTCTTCGCTCGACCGTCTTCAGGGTCTCGCTTCTCAACGCCCTGCTGCTGGGGTTCGCCATTGGTGGCGCGCTTGCGGTAGCCTGGTTCGCGACGCGGAGCAGTGTCGAACAGGGCGCGCGCGAGCGGATTGCGATCGAAGTCGAAGCCATCGCCAGCGAGCTCGACAAGGAAGGTGCGGTCGGGGCGGCGGCGGCAGTCAATTGGAGATCCGCAAGGCCCGGTGCGCTCGTCTATCTGCTCGTCGGTGCGGACGGACGTGTCCTGGCGGGCGATATGACCGCGATGCCGCGTGCGCCCGGTTGGCATCGTTTCCACATGCCGGGGACCATGGCCGGCGGCAGCGGCGAGGACGTGCTTGCACTCACTGTACGCCAGCGCGACGGCGCCATCGTCGGCGTGGGCGAAGACTTGAGCCGGAGCGAAGCGGTAAGGGCCGCATTGTTCGGCGCGATCCTGCCGACCGGCGCGATCGCACTGCTGCTGGGGCTGGCCGCCAGCATCCTGATCACCCGCCGCGTCCTGCGCCGCATGGAAGGCATCGTCGCCACCGTGCGTTCGGTCGAAGCCGGAGACCTGTCGGCGCGCGTGCCCCGCGCGGAGCATGCCCGGGACGATGTCGAGGAACTGGGCGTTGCCATCAATCAGATGCTTGATCGCATCGCCACACTCGTCGGCGCGGTACGGCGCGTGTCGGCGGAAATCGCCCATGATCTGCGCACGCCGCTCACCCATGCTCAGCACGCGCTCGATACCGCCCGTTGGTCGGAGGATGACGCGACACGGAACGAAGCAATTGACGCGGCGAACGCGAATATGGCGCGGGCGCTTCGGCTGTTCGAGGCGATGCTCGCGCTTGCCGAGATCGATTCCGGCATTGCCCGCGTGAACTTCACCGAGCTGGATCTCGCGGCCATCGTCGAACAGGTGGTGGACGCCTATCGGCCCGACATCGAGGCTTCGGGGCGCACGATCGAGTGTCATGCGGGCACGGTCGCCCCAATTCTGGGCGACGCGGATCTGCTGACACAGGCCGTGGCGAACCTGATCGACAATGCCCTCAAGCACTCGCGCAACGGCGCCCGGATTGCCGTCAGCGTGGTGGAGACCGCGGATGGCGCTTCGGCGTGCGTCGCAGACGATGGACCGGGGGTCGATCCAAAGGACGCGGAAACCATTTTGCGGCCGTTCGGCCGGCTCGATGAGGCTCGTAGCACCCCCGGCAATGGGCTGGGGCTCGCCATCGTCGACGGCGTGGCGGTGCTGCATGGCGGCAGCCTCGATATCCGCCATCTGTCACCCGGGCTTGCGATCTCGCTTCGGGTTCCAGTGCATCCTGCCGGGCGTTCGCCTGCGGGGGCGGCTCGGCATCAAGGATCTCCAGGGAAGCGAGCCGGTCGGGGGCAGGCGCGAGTGTGAGGTCATGGATCGCATGGAGAACCCCGCCGCCGAGTTCGCGATAGGGCGAAGCGGGTGCTTCTCCATTGCCCCTGGCAAGAGGTTGAGAAATCCTGCGGTCCCTTCGGTCCGCAAATCGCGCGGTGGCGGATGGCCGGTGGATTCTGCCGGTCGCGATGCGCCGCAATCCCGCCGCCTGCCTTCAGCCTCGCGCCGAATACACCAGCCAGCTCGCCCCCAAACAACACCACCATATGCATTCCAACCACCGATCGCGAACATGCGCGCCGTGCCACCGGTCGAGAACCGCCATCGCCCCTGCGTTCGCTAGGCCGCGCCGAGCAGCATGAAGCCGCCGCGCTGGCCCAGCGGCTGCCCGCGCGCGCAAGACGCCGATGTCTCCAGATTGTCACGGCTACGTATCATTCGCGGCAGAATAGAGTTTCGGCTCGCTTCATAAGAACTAGCCGAAACTTAATCATGGGGATTCTATTGTGAGAGTGCTGAGCGCATATGAGATCAATTTGGTGGCTGGCGGTTGGGGCACCGGCAGGGAAGACGAGCGTCAGAAAGAGAATGAAATCGTGGTAACCGGTCATCGGGACGGTTTCGACTTCGGAGAGCAATACGACCCCATCGGTGACACCTGGGAACCCTTCTTCCACGAGAACGACAGTGGCGAGTATTTCGGTGGCGGGGGCGGCCAGTCGGCGGCCAGCGGCAATGGGCTTACCGATGAACAGCGGGATGACGCCCTCACGGTGATCGAATCCGCCCGTGCGCTGCTGCAGCAGGCGATCGAGAAATATGGCGCCGGCACAATGGCCGATATCAACGGCCGGATCCTGCCCGCCTGGCAGCTTCTCGAGCATCTCGGTACCTTGATGAACGTGCTTCAGGCCGGAAACCTGATCTGGAGCCTGGAGAACGGAACGAAGGGCCTGGCGGACGCGATCGGCTTCATCGCGGCGATTGCCGCGGTTGGCGTGGCAGGTGAGCTCGGCATAGGCGTTGGTGCCGCGGCGCTTTTGGGGGTTGCGGTCGAGAAGCTCGTCACGAGCGGTTCGATGCAGGTGAACGCCGTTACGGGCACGGTGACGGAAATAGTCCGCGAAGAGATTGACGAGGTCGTCCAGAACAACCCGGGGCCCGACTTCAATCCAATGGACCCCGATGCCTGGTTCGATGGTCTCTTTGGGATACCGCACCAGGACCGCCCGGTGCTCGCGCCTCTCCCGTGATAGAATAGTGCAGCCGAGCGAACGCGCGTTCGCTCGGCCTTTGATTGTGTGGATGCGATGTAGCTATGCCTGACAAGTTTACGGCGCTCGCGGGTTTCGTTGCGGGGCTATTGCCATTTGCCTGCGGTCAGGACGCTGACGCAGGCCGGTCGGGGACGTGGCTTTCCGGTGACGTAGTGACGGAGCGTTTGGACTCCGATGGACCGGCGGACATCAGCTCGCTTCGTCTGATAATACCGACGGGCAAGCTTCACGAAGACGCTGGATCCTGTGGCAATTCGCACCTGTTCGAGCATCTCGTGGGGCGGAGCGTTGTACTGAGAGATGCAACACTGGCGAAGTTCGGCTACCGCGTGGACGGGTTTACGGGCCCGGGCAGAATAGTGATCTCGATTGATGTGGGTGGCGGCCTCGAGGGTATACGCGCCGCGACAATGGCGCTCTCGGACGCGGTCGCGCATCCGCTCGCGGCACCGGCGGATGTTGCGGCCGAGCGGCGCGCAATAGCAAGCGAGGGTATCGCGTCCGCGGCAGCGGGGCCGATGGCTGCCTTGGCTTCCTTCGTGCCGACCGAGCGGCGAGAGGTGCTGCTTGGCCATTGTGGGACGAAGGCGGGGCAGGCCGGCCTGCCAAAGCTGCCTCCTTTCGCCGGCGCACCGCAGCTGTTCGTCTGGAGCAAGTTTCCCGAGTCTTCGCTTCGAAGCGCCATAACACCCATCAGAATTCCGGGCGCAGACCAAAGGGGGGCACCTCTCGGCTGGACGGGGACGCGCGCCGAGGACGCATCCGCTCGAAGCGACCTGGCGACAGCCGGCGCCATCACGTTGTTCGCGACCTCCGAGCACCGCGTCACACCGGAGATTTACCGGGGGTATTTGTTGCTCCTGGCCTATGCTGCCGATGGGCATCGCGGAATGCGCGTTGCCGTCACGAGCCTCGACGAGAATAGCTTGCTCGGCAGTCTGGAGACGCCTGAGGTGGCTCCCTTGGTGTCGCGCATCCTGGAAAGCGCAAGGGCGCTCGCCGATGGCAGCGCCGATCCCCGAAGGGTTGCGAGGATTGATACGGGCGTGCGCGAGGGTCTCTGCCGGCGAGTGGCGGCCGCAAGGCGCATGCCGCCGCCGCTCATCGCCCGCCGCGTGGCGCTTGCTCCGTCGGCGAGACTGGAGGACCAGCTGGCGAAGATGCAATGCAGCGGGAGCCAGTCCCCTGGCGATGCGGAACAAGCCGCCAAGGCCGGCGCGACGCATTTCCTGAAATACGCGTTATTGCGTGGTGACCTGTCCGCGGCGCCGCCCAATGGCCCGTCTCCGCCATATGTCGTCCGCACCGTTCGTCTGTGCGCATCGGCGGACGCCGGCGCGGCGGCTTCGGCGATCGGGCCGGCCGCGCTGATCGTGCAGCGGCAACTTGGATATGCGTTGCGCTTCAACTACGGGAGCGTCAGGCGGTTGACGGTCGTTCCGCAGCCCGGGGCCGGCAGGGCGTGCCTTGGGCTGACCCTCGATGGAGAGACGCTGGCGCCCGCGCGCACCGATGCCGCAGTGGCGCAATGGGCTCGCGGGAGCGGGGGGAAGGATTTCAGTACGCAGTTCTGTTTCGACGTGCGGAGCGGAGCGGGCGGCGATCGCCCGGCGCAATTGGAGAAGTTTGCTCAAATGCCGTCGTCCGAGTGCATCAGCGCGGTCAAGCGGATGAATCCGGAGCACATGCTTGCTGCCATGAAGCTGGAGAAATAGCAGGTGTTCCGCCGCCCTCGCTGTCCGAACTGTCGCCGGCCGCTTTCTTTCTTGGAGAGCTATCGGGCGCGCGTTTCCCGGTTTCCCTGTCCCGGCTGCGGAGCCTCGATAAAGATTCCCGCCACAAGGCAGTTCGTGCTCGCCGTACCGCTTTTCCTGGTTTTTCGAACGATCTCGAATGCCGATTGGGATTTGTTCGCGAGGGTGGGTGTCATCGTCGCCCTGGCGGCGCTCGTCATCATCATCGAATATCTTACGGTTTCGATGATCACCTATCGACGCGAAGATCCGGGATCGTGATCAACTACCTCGAGCAGGGGTCTCGACATGATCATGAGAAGGCGCGCCGGCCGTTGCCGGGGAAGGAATCCCAGTCGCACCCGTGCCTCATGCGGCCGATGGTAATGCCTGGGAAGTGCATCAGAGGGGGCCGCCGTTCGTCAAAGGGTGGCTGATGCAGTGCAGGGAGCCGAGGATTCAGAATCGCGTCAAGCTCCATGCCAGGGCTGCAACCCAGCCCAGGCCGGTCCAGCCGCCCAGGCCGTTGAGTATGCTGATTGGTAATAGTTGCGGATGCCTTCTGCGGAGGGCGATGAGCGTTGGCATGATGTATATTGTCATGACAACCGCCAGCATTGCGATGCCACCGGCAATTTCCAAGGCTCTACTCATGCATAGATCCTGATAAACGTATCAACTTCTTCATTGTGAGCGCGCATCGATCCATTTTTCGAGAACCTCATCGGCCATGGGGTGGAGCAGCGCCAATTTGTGGGTCGCCTTTATGATCCGGCTCTGGCTATTCGGACGTAGCGGCGGCGGAATATCATCGGGGATGGACGACCTGTCCCAGCTCCCGAAAATGAACAGAGCAGGTCTTCTGGAATTCCGCTGCTCCGCCAGGGTCGCGATTGCTCGATTGAACTGGCTTCGGTTGGTATCGGCCACGCCGATAGTCGCCGCCTCCCATTGGCGCTGATAGGCAGTGTTCACGGCGTCGAAGGGCGAATCATTGTCCGCCCATTGTTCGGGCGGCCGCGATCGCAGATATGGGACACCGGCAAGGAAGCCGCCACGTCGCGCTCCGACAACGGCCTCGAGCGCCATTGCCGGCAAGGCTCCGAAGCTTTCGCCATGGACGATCAATGGGCGATCGGGGAATGCTCGATCAAGATAGTTGCGGAGCACCGCGGCGTCACGCGTAAAGCTGCGGACTCCGTCACGGCGTAGCCGTGTCGCGGTGCTGGTGCCGGATCCGGCAGAGCCGCTATAATTGGGAAGAATGACGGACCAGCCATGCCTCAAATAGCTCCGAGTGGCGGAGAGGCGGATCGCGTCTGTTGCGATGTTCGATGGGCCGCCCTGGAAGACGACCGCAACGCCCCGGGGCTTTGGGGGATCAATACGCACGAACGCAAGGGGGCGATCGGCGGTGCCGATGGTTCCAACGGCAAGGCGCGTGGGGGAAGGCTGCGCGCGATCGCACCGATACTCAATCGGACGGCCACCCGCGCGGCCGGTGAGCCGATACCCTCGAAATGCCGTGCGGAGCAGCGCGACATGGTCTCCGGCAGGATCCGCCGCGGCGGCCACGAGTTCCAGGCCCGGATCCTCCGAGCGTGCTCGAGAGACAGCAGCCGCGAGGGGAGCGAGATCATGCCCGTTGGCCGCCATGACCCGGGTTGGAGAAAAATAACCGAGGAGCCGATCGTCCCGGGCGCTCACCACCGGTTGCGCGAATGGGAGGGAATGTCTCTCTCGCCATCCTTCTGGGGCCTCGGCCGCGGTCCACCCGATATCCGAAAGAACTGCTGCGCCCGATTGCGTGCGCGATGACGTGGCGCGCTTCAGGAAGGCACGCGACAATGGGATGGAGCGCCGTCCGCGGGCGCTGAATGCGCTGGCGTCGAGCGTGTCCGGATCAAAGCTGACAGCCGTGACGGTCCCATCGGCCCCAAGGTCTGTCTTGAGTATCAGGGACCGGGGCGCATCCAGGGCGTTGGCGTTGAAATAAGCGCTTGCCAGTCGGATCGCCTCAATATCGGCGGTGCGCGACTTGGTCGTGCCGGATGTCGTCAGCGTGATTGCCGCGCCGCGCGAGAGTTCGGCGCGCCCGGCGAAGCGTGCCGTCGTGGCATCGTTCCCGAAATCCAGCGCGACCAGCGTCTTGCGGTTCTCGGCGACGAACAGCATCGCATCGCGCTCGCCCCAGGAGACGGGGCGAGCGCCATCGAAACCTTCGCCAGAGAAAAAGCAGCGGTCCGCCAGGCCGTGGTCGCGCACGCACCTGGTGTCCAGCGTAAGAAAGCTCCGTGATCTTGGTACGAGCGAGTAGGGCAGCAGCTCGCTGTCGGTAAACACCAGAAAGCGGCCGGTCGGGGAGAATGCCACCGCATCCCTGCCGCACAACCGCTCGACTCCCCCTGAATAGGTGCCGATGGTTGTGGCACTCAACTTCATGAAGGGGGCAGCATCCACACGGGTTTGCGAACCGGCGTGGTTACCGGCAAATGTCCCGCCGAACATACAGCCGATGGCAATGGCTCGGAAGTGCCTGGCTCGTAAGTGCATCGGATAGGACCGTCGTTCGTCAAAGGGCGATTGATGAAGAGCGGAGCCGAGGATTCAGAATCGCGTCAAGCTCCATGCCAGGGCCGCAACCCAGCCCAGGCCGGTCCAGCCGCCCAGGCCGTTGAGTATGCTGATTGGCAATAGCTGCGGGTGCTTTCTGCGGACGGCAATGAGCGTTGGCATAATATATATAGTTATGACAACTGCCAGCATTGCGATACCGCCGGCAATTTCTAAAGCCCTGCTCATGTGTAAATCCCGGAGTATATCGTAAATTTCTTTGGAAATATGTCACGGTCATTGCTGGCATCAATTACATGATGCCAGCAATGTGATCATATAGCAATCAACGAGGTTTGTTCAGCAGAGTTGCGCCGCTGCCATCGTCGCCCCAGAGGCTACCGTCTGAATTGAACCAGGTGCGATAGTCGGGCTTTCCATTTCCATTGATATCCCAATACGTAGATCCATCCTTCATATACCAAGTGCTGACCTGACGTCCATTTGTAAGAGCACTACCAGAGGCAGCATAATCCTGTTTAATAAACTGTTGTGTAATAGTATTTTCGTTCTGTTCTCTCTGTTCTTGTGTTTTTGTTTCCCGACCGACGATACCTTCTACGATTGGTTTGAGTACGTTATCAATAAGGCTCTGGAACCAATTAGGGTCGCGCTGATCGGCGATAGCATTACCTGCCCCGAGATCCGCCGGATCGCCTGGATATGAATTCCCAGTCTCCGGGCCGCCATATCCATAGCTGAAGCCCAGGGCAGGAATGCCGGGGAGGCGTCCGGTGACGGTGATATGGTTGTCGTCGTCGATGGGCATGCCGTCGAGCGTTTCGCCGGTCGTGCCCCAACCGCCGGCCACCAGCTCGATTTCGTACAGGTTCAACATTCTCACGGTACGATCCTCATTGTTTGAATTTGAAATAAATATTACTATTGTAGTGCGAACGGCAAGTGAATTACTTGATTAGTATGATGTATTTGTTTCGCTACAAAGGCTAAATTGAGAAATATCCTGATATGACATTAAGGAATAGAGTGGCATTATCTTGATACCGTCGGGAAATTTTGAGTTATTAGTCTGATCGCAGCGCATAGGAGCCGAGCAGTTGCCCGGACCGGCTTGAGATCAACGCCCTGGAGAAGAGCGGCATGTCGACTGCGCGCCATGCCTTTCCGTGTCGCATGAACCGGACGCCCAGGCCCGACACGCGCCATGTGCCGCCCGGGCCGTGGGAGAAGGCGCCGAATTTGAGGAATGGCGCCGGCATCGGGAGCGGCGCCGTTTCTCCATCGATCCGGACCATGCCGCCCAATGTCGGATTGTCGTGACGGATCGATGCGAAATGTCTTCCGTCGATAAGCAGTTGTATCGTCGTCTCGGGCGTTGCCTGGTCCCAGATCGTCCTGCCTGCGGCCTGCCTGGCCGCCTCCAGCAGGGCAGGATCGCGAAGGAGCGGCATCGCGGGATCGAAGCCGCTCAGCACGGCGCCCAGGTGCTTTCCCATCGGGACACGGCGCACGAAGGACATCCGCAGCGGGTTGGCGTTGCTGGCGACGCGCAGCTCGATGGGATTCTCCGGATTTTCGGCAAGAACCAGGCTTTCGCCACCTGGCCCCCAAGAGACCGGACGGGGCGGCCGCAGCCCTTCGATGATTGTCATGCAACCATCGACCATGCCGTGCGCAGTAATGCAGGGAGCGTTGGCGAAGACCAGTCGCTGCGAGTCGGAGACGAGCGACGCGTCTCTGAATTCCGAACGACTGAATATGAGATAAGACGCTGTCGGCGATAAACCGACAGCGTCCATATCACAGAGATTCTTCACTCCGCCGGGGTACGTGCCCAAGGTCTTTCCGGTGAACGTCATATAATCGGATTTCGGAATGCTCTCCTGATTCGTATTGGAATCGAAAGACACCAGCGAGGAAAACAACAATAATATCATGGAAGTACCATATAGAATTGGTCGGAGGTCATTTGCTCTTCTCTACCATCAGTCGCCCAGCAGGTTAGTTTATTGTCTCTAAAGCGCCCATCGTTGACGGTGCCAATGCTGCAAGCGCAATTGCGACCTTTTGTTGGTAGGCTGCGAGATATCAGTCAGAAAAAACAGACCCCCACACGCCCTTCGCTGAAAACACCCGTCCGTGAGGAAGCGACACATAGTTCACGTGAGCACCGCCCTTCGAAATTTGTACCGCTATCGGATCAGGAAAGGGCTGATCATAGGTTGAGATATGTAGCGTATCTTTATCCGACCATGCCGTCGTCATGTACAGATTTTCAATCCAGGACTGGAAATCGGTCACTTTGCCGGGTGATCCAAAGAGTTCCAGCATGAACCTGCGCTGCCCGGATTTGCTGGTCTCGCCGAATTCAGCGCGATCATTTTGATCGGGCCCGACGGAAACGATCGGACTGACGAGGAGCAACCTGGCCCTTTTGCCGAGGCGAGATTTAAGGGCCATCGCAGGTAGCGCGCCAAAGCTGGCGCCGACGATCGTGATGTTCTCGAATTTCCTTGTTTCTAGGAATTGAGACACCTGCTCCGCGTCTTCGGACAGCGCTTTCCCACCATTGAGGAGTCGGCCTTGCATCTCGAGCCCACCGCCGAGCTGTCCGCTATAGGACATAGACAGAATCGACTGGTTGCCCAATTGCGGGAACAAGTCGACGGCTCCGGACAGCGTAAGCGGATTCGTGGGTCCTCCACCAAAGAAGATGATGATAGACCTGTCGCTGTTCTGATAGAATTGCGCGGGCAGGACTCTGGTTTTCTGGCCGAGGTCCAAGAGCGCGTAGTCTCGAACGATCGGGGGTATCCATGCCGTCGCCTGCTGCCCTGTCCAGAAGTCCAGATCGCCCTTGTCTTCACGTGGTTCGATGGGACACCGCGTGCGTATCTGAACTTCCTTGGCACCGTTTCGCCACTTCAAGACCCTATGGTCAGCTTCCTGATACAGCCATGCGACGCTCTGCCCCGAAACGGCCGCGTCAAGGATCCTGCCGAGTTTCGGCGCTGAGAAGGTGGTGTACTTTCCCCCCACGCGCACGCGCATCATTTTCTCGTTGAAGGACCCGGCCAGCGTTCCGGTGCGCGGGTCTATTATCGCACTGGATCCCGGAATTTCGAATGCAGCGTGATTGTCGCCACCATCGATCTCACCGAGTCCGATCAATGAATCGTGACCGTTGCGCACCACGACCTTGGGATCATAGATTTGCCGGAACAGGAATTTGTAGTCCCTGAAGAAACTTCCGGTCGCATTGGCCGGAGCATCAAGACTGGGATATTTGTACCAGCGAAACGATGCACCAATGTTTGAGACCAGCCCCGCCGATGCGTCGGTGCGCAAATCAGACGTGCGATAGTTTCTCAGGATATTCCTGACTAAGTGGCGCGCATACACCAGCGACGACTGGTCGGTATCTGCGCCGGCGACATGCAGGAACTGCATCCTCGGCAGGTCTGTTATCTTGACCGAGTCTGCTCCCATCTCGCTGCCGCTTTCGCGGAACGCCAGGAAACGGGAACTGGCGCTTCTGGAGACAAAGCCATCGCGGGTGATTGCGACCGGCAACAGCGAGTTGATGGAAACGAACGTTCGTCCCCGAAGAGTCGCTGAACGCATATCTGGAAAATAGGAGAGGCGTCCGCCGTCGTGGCTGACGATCTGAACGTCGACCAAGCGGCCTCGCGATCTGTAGAACGCTATCAGCCGGCTGCCGCCATGACCCAAAAACAGCGAGTTCTCGGAGCACAAATCGTCATTGGAGAACGAGTTTCTCGTCTCTATGTAAG
Source organism: Sphingomonas sp. NPDC092440 (assembly GCF_044754985.1). Taxonomy (NCBI): domain Bacteria; kingdom Pseudomonadati; phylum Pseudomonadota; class Alphaproteobacteria; order Sphingomonadales; family Sphingomonadaceae; genus Sphingomonas; species Sphingomonas sp. NPDC092440. The sequence continues at coordinate 37,207 of NZ_JBIVQA010000009.1, forward strand.
CGCTAGATATGTTGAAATCCCGATGCACTTCACTGCTGGGCGATGCTGCGACAAGTAGACTTGAGCTTGCTAGAATTACTGACATAGATAGTATCCGCTTACTCGTCGCAGTCGCCATAAATTACAGGGAGTATTACTTGGAGCGGTAGCCCTCGCCGTCACCGACATTGTAATACACTGTGCCGTTCCGCTCGTAGAGCACGATATCCATGCTGCCGTTGCGATCGCTGTCGATAAACGTCTTGCCGTTGGCAAATCGCTCGCCGTCATACCAGGTGATCACTGCGCCGCCGCGGATATCCTTTGATGCGGTCACTTGAACCTTAGTGCTGTCCTGTGTCGTCAGAAGATTGCTGAATTCATTGTTGATGACGGTCTCATGCCTCCGGGCCTCCATCGCACTGGCGGCCTTGTCTACGGCTTTTTCCGTGAGCGCGCCCAGGAGCGCCTCGCCGAGCTTTTGCAGCAGTTGCGATCTCTGGGTATCGCCGGAATCTGGTGCAGTAACTACGATCTCGGGCGGGCTGCCGCCGCCTGCTCCAAGATCCGCAGGATCGCCGGGATAGAAATTCCCTTGCCCGGTATCCGGCCCGACATACCCATAGCCGAAGCCCCAGCCGGAAACGCCGCGGCGTCCGTTGACCTCGATTCCGTCGCCGCTGCCGATGGGCATGCCGTCGAGCGTTTCGCCGGTTGTGCCCCAACCGCCGGCCACCAGCTCGATTTCGGACAGGTTCAACATTCTCACGGTACGATCCTCATTGTTTGAATTTGAAATAAATATTACTATTGTAGCGCGACCGACAAGTGAATTACTTGATTGGTATGATGTATTTGTTTCGCTACAAAGGCTAAATTTAGAAATATACTGATATGACATTAAGGAATATAGTGGCATTATCTTGATACCGTCGGGAAATTTTGAGTTATTAGTCTGATCACTCGCTCGCAACGGCTTGCAGCGCAGGTTGCCCGTCATCGCTGGTCATGAGCAGAACCCGGCCATCGGCCACCATGTAGACACGATGCGCCGCCGCGATCGATTGGGTCCGGTGCGCGATCATCACCCGGGTGATGTTGAGCGCGGAAAGCGAGGCAGCACCTTTGCTTCCGTCTTTCGGGTCGAGATGCACGCCGCCTCCGTCGATGGGCGATATCTTCGGCCGCCCATGGGGTGCGCGCATTCCGCATCTGCGCCCATCGCATTATGGTGTAGGGCAGGGCGAGCCTCCATCCGTGACCTGTGGCGGTTGCTTGCTCCCTTCGAGCGAGGCCATCCAGCGATCGACCTCCCCGTTCAACTCGTCGCTTTCGGCGAACCTATGCGTGGCCTGGACAGTGAGGATGCGGGTGTTCGCGCAATAGGCCTGCGGAAGATCGCCGGGCCGCGATGCGCGATCGAGGGATCCGAACAGGAAGAAGGCCGGGCGGCTGGGATCGCGTCCCTTGGCCAGTTCCGAAAGGGCTGCGTTGAACGCGGCGCGGTTTTCGTCGGATACGCCGATGGTTGCGCGCTCGAAGACGGGCTGGCGATTGAGGTCCCCGGCGAAGAGTTCCTCCGTCTGGAGCCACTCCGTTGCCGGACGGGACTTGAGATAGGGTACCATGCCGACGAGGCCGCCGGCCCGTCCCCGCATCAGGCTGTCGAGCGCGATCGCGGAGCCGGCACCGAAGCTCTCGCCATGCGCGATGACGGGAAGGCGGGGATAGGTGGTATCGATGTACCGGGCGATCGCCTGCGCATCCTGTCGCAAGGCGTCCGGGCCCTTCGCCTTCAAGCGCGTCGAGACCACCATGCCCGAGCCCACCGTCCCGCTATACCCGGCCAGCAGCACCGCCCAGCCGCGCGCGAGATACTGGCGAACCAACTTATTGTCCGTCTCGTTGGCCGGGTCGCCGGTCGGGCCGCCTCGGAAGAATGCGACGACGCCCCTCGGCGCGGAGGGGCTCAGTTCGATCAGCCCTAGCGGCCATTGCGGAGAACCCGCCTGGACGATGCGGATGGCGGCAGGCGATGCCGATTCCGCCTTGCCGCATTCGTGCCGCAGCGCGTGGCCGCGGATGGAGGCATGAAACGATGCCGAGCCGTCGAGATTTTTGAGAACGAGCGCATAGTTGCCGCGCTCGTCGGCGGACAGGCGCCACAGCATTGCGCTCGGCCGATCCTGCAGCAGTTGCATGATCGCGGATTGCGCCCGGCGAGATTTGTCGCCGCCGACGGAGAATCGAACATTTCGTAGCGCATAGGAGCCGAGCAGTTGCCCGGACCGGCTCGAGATCAACGCCCTGGAGAAAAGCGGCATGTCGACTGCGCGCCATGCCTTTCCGTGTCGCATGAACTGGACGCCCAGGCCCGACACGTGCCACGTGCCGCCCGGGCCGTGGGAGAAGACGCCGAATTTGAGGAATGGTGCCGGCATCGGGAGCGCCGCCGTTTCTCCATCGATCCGGACCATGCCGCCCAATGTCGGATTGTCGTGACGGATCGATGCGAAATGTCTTCCGTCGACAAGCAGTTGTATCGTCGTCTCGGGCGTTGCCTTGTCCCAGATCGTCCTGCCTGCGGCCCGCCTGGCCGCCTCCAGCAGCGCAGGATCGCGAAGGAGCGGCGTCGCGGGATCGAAGCCGCTCAGCACGGCGCCCAGGGCCTTTCCCATTGGGACACGGCGCATGAAGGGCATCCACAGCGGGTTGGCGTTGCGGGCGACGCGTAGCTCGACGAGATTCTCCAGATTTTCGGCAAGCACCAGGCTTTCGTCGCCGAGCCCCCAGGAGACCGGGCGAGGCGGTCGCAGCCCTTCGATTGTTGTCATGCAACCATCCGTCATGCCGTGCGCGGCAATGCAGGGCGTGCTTGCAATGACGAGTCGCTGCGAGGCTGGGACAAGCGTCGTTGCGCTGAACTCTGCCCGACTGAACACAAGATAAGACGCTGTCGGCGATAAGCCGACAGCGTCCATGTCGCAGAGATTCTTCACACCGCCGGGATAGGTGCCCAAGGTCTTTCCGGTGAGCGTCATATAATCGGATTGTGGAGCGCTCTCCTGATGCGTGCCTGAGTAGAAAGACACCAAGGAAGCTAATGTGAAGAATATCATTGGATCACCATGGGGGACTATGAAGAGAGTCTGTAGTCTACCTGACCATCGGTAGCCCACCAGTGCCCCTGATTGTCTTTGAAAAACTCTGTATCTGCTGCGCGGTTTCCGTTGGTGTCTGCGAATATCCTGCCGTCATGTGTCCTCCAGATGATCCAATCGTGATCAAAGCCGAGGGCCTTGTTGAAATCGCTCGCCTTGTGATCTATGGTGATCGCAATCTTCTGCTTATCGAATGAAGCGTCCACTGCCGCTTCGCGTGCGTGCCAGTCCTTCTTGGCTTCCAGCGCCTTGTCGATCAGCCATCTTGCGTTTTCTGCTCCGAGCTCCAGAATTTGACTGATGTCCCTCCCGCCGCCGGCACGAAGATCCGCCGGATCGCCCGGATAGTAATTCCCCGTATCGGGGCCGGCATGCCCGCCGGGAATGGGTGCCGTAACGGTGATGCGGCCATAATCTTTGGAAGAGCCGTCTTCCTTATAGAAACCGAATATGTCCTGGGATGAACCCCATCCTCCGGCGATCAGCTCGATCTCATGGCTAGTAAGCATCCGCATTGGTAAGTGTCCTATGATTTATGTACGAGGCGATTCGTACTATTGATATAGTCATTAGGAATGTTTCTTGAACATTACTTTGATGGAATCATTATTCAATATTTCTGACTCGCCAGTATGATCGTGGCTTAAATTGCTATTTAAATGCAATTTATCGCGGTATATTCTCCCATAAGGGTTTAGCCATTGGGTTTTTGCTTCAGCGTCACTCGCTCGCGACGGCCTGCAGCGCAGGTTGCTCACCGTCGCCGGCCATGAGCAGAACCCGGCCATCGGCCACCATGTAGACACGATGCGCGGCCGCGATCGATTGGGTCCGGTGCGCGATCATCACCCGCGTGATGTTGAGCGCGGAAAGCGAGGCCAGCACCTTCGCCTCCGTCTCCGGATCGAGATGCGCCGTGCCCTCGTCGATGAACAATATCTTCGGCTGCCCATAGAGCGCGCGCGCCAGCAGGACCCGCTGCTTCTGCCCGCCCGACAGCACCGATCCCATGTCGCCCACCAGCGTGTCGTAGCCCAGCGGCATTCGCTTGATGTCGTCATGGATGCAGGCGCGCCGCGCGGCGTCCTCCACCCGCTCCATGTCGATATCATTGTCGAAGAAGGCGATGTTCTGCGCGAGCGATCCTGCATAGAGCGCGTCGTCCTGGGCGACGGAACCGATGCTCTGGCGATAGGCCTGCTTGCCGAACGTCGTGATGGACCGCCCGCCGACCTGGATGGTGCCATGATTGGCGTCGAACAGGCCCATCAGGATCTTCATCAAGGTGGTCTTGCCGCCGCCCGACGGGCCGACAATGGCGATCATCTCGCCCGGGTCGATCTGGATCGAAGCGCCTTTCAGCACGTCCGGTTCGCCGATGCCGTATCGGTACCAGAGATTGTGCGCCGCGATCGGCTGCGAGAAATCGGGGGCGTCGCCGATCCGGTCATCCTCCTTCGGCGTCAGGGCGATGTCGGCGATGCGGGCAAGGTGGACCTGGACGATCTTGAGGTTCAGCCCCTGCTCGACCAGGCGCATGCCGGCGCCGAGGAACTGCTGCTTATAGGCGCTGAACGCGAAGATCATGCCGAGCGTCAGCTTCGCGTCGAGGGCGAGCGTGATCGCGACGAGGACGAAGAGCACGCCCTCGAGGTCGAGGACGAGCTTGCCGATCGCGTCGAACCCGGCGGTCAGGCGGCCGAGCCGGATCTGCGCGTTGACTGCGTCCGCCTTGCTTTGCTGCCAGAGGCGCTGGCGCTCACCCTCGCGGCCGAATGCCTTGATCGCGGCGATGCCGCGCACGGACTCGATGAAGACGCTGTTCTCGCGCGCGGCGGTCGAGATGGCGTCGATGTTGCGCAGCTGCATCGCTTTCAGGAACAGCAGCCGGACCACGACATAGAGGCCGAGCGCCACGATCGCGATGACACCGAGGATGGGCGAATACACGAACATCAGGATCAGCGTGAGCAGGCCCATTACGCCGTCGACCAGGCCCGCGATCAGACCCTGGCTCAGCAGGCTGGTGATCGGCGCAGTCGAGCTGAAGCGCTGGATGACATCGCCGACATGGCGCTTCTCGAACCAGGGCAGCGGCAGCCGCATCAGGTGGCGGAAGAGATTGATCACGACCTGATAGGACAGGGCGTTGCCGAGATTGACCAGAATGATCGCGCGGAGCCAGCTCGCAAGGAAGCTGACGATGGCGACTCCCGCGAAGCCGACCGCGAGCACGCCGAGCAGATCGCGATCGGAAGCGGGAAAGACCGTGTCGATCGATACCTGCAGGAAGAACGGGCTGGCGAGCACGGCAAGCTGAAGCACGAGCGACAGCAGGATCACGTTGCGCATCGCCTGCCAGAAGCCGGTCATCGAGGACCAGAGCTGTCCGATCCGCAGGGGTGGGGCGCTCTGCTTCGGCTTGAAGGACTCGGCCTGGAGCAGCTCGATGGCGACGCCGGTGAAGCTGCGCGACATCTCTTCGCGGCCCAGCGTCAATGCGCCGCGGGCCGGGTCATGGACATGGTATCGCCGCCCGCCAACGCCATCGCTGATGCGCGCGAGGACCACGAAATGGTTCAGGTTCCAGTGGAGAATCGCCGGGAGCTTCAGATGCCCCAGCTCCTCGATCTCGCCGCGGAGCGGCCGGGCGTTGAAGCCGATGGCCTCCGCGACGAGCATGAGCTGCTTGAGGGTGGCTCCCTTCAGCGATAGCGCAAAGCGCTGGCGGAGCTCGATGAGGTCGGTCTTGAAGCCATGATGGCCGGCGACCATCGCCAGGCAGGCAAGCGCGCACTCGCTGGCCTCGCTCTGCGCGATCAGGGGCGTGCGCCGTGCGCCGCCCAGTTGCAGCAGCTCGATGCTCATGCGGTCCTGCGCGAAATGGCGTGGAGCGGCTTGAGCAGCCAGTCGAGGAAGCTCTGGCGCTCGAGGATGATGGTCGCCTCCAGGGCCATGCCCGGCTGGAGGGGGATGTTCTCGCCAAAGGCGTTGATGGCCTGGCGATCCAATCCGACGGTGACGCGATAGACGGGTTCCTCGAGCTTGACCGGCAGGTCGACTTCCCTGGGGTCGATCACGATCCGCGAGATTGCCTGGATCTTGCCGGCAAAGGATCCGAACCGCTGATAGGGAAAGGCATCGTAGAGAATGCGTGTCTCCTGGCCGGCGTGCACGAAGCCGATTGCGCGCGTCGGGGCGAAGAGTTCCGCCTTGAGCACCGTGTCGGTGGGTATGATGGTCAGCAATGGCGCCTGGGCGGGGGCCAGTTTCCCAACGCCGGCCTGTATGGCGGTTACTCTGCCGCCGATCGGCGCCGTGATGACATAGGCGCGCTCGCCTTCCATCTGGGCGCGCTGCTGCGACAGGGACTGAAGCGCCGCGCGGATTTCGGATTCTCCCCGCGCGGTATCCGCGGTGATGCCTGCAAGCTGGGTGCGCGCCGCATCCGCGTCGGCGCGTTTCTGGGTCAGCTGCTGTCGAAGGCCGGCCAGATTCTGCTGCGAGACGATGAGATTCTGGTGGCGGCGCTCCATTTCCACCTTGCTGACGAAGCCGCGCTCGACGACCTTGGCGATCTGGTCGAACATCGACTGGTTCGATCGAACCACTTCCTCCTGCAGCTGGATTTGGCCCTCGATGTCGCGAGCCTGTAGCGACGCCGTGGACATCGCCGCCGCGAGCCGCTCGCGGTCCGCGGCTCCGCGGCGGGCGTTGAGGGTGATCTGCTCGCGCGCAAGGGACTGGCGGATGTCCAGGCTGGCTATGCCATCCGCCATGACGGCGCCGCCCGCAGCCGCATGGCGGTCCAGTGCGATCACTGCCAGTCGGTCGCCTTTGCGAACCACGGTGCCTTCCCGCACTGCGAGTTCGGCGACAATGCCGGAGGCTGGTGCGGCGACCTTGGCGGAGGGGCGCTCGGTGACCAATATCCCGCGCACGGTTTCGGTGCGGGCATAGGAGCCGAGTGTCACCCAGGCGATCACGGCGGCCGCGATCGCAACCATGGTGGCCACGAGGAGCGAGACCGAAACCGATTGATTGAGGATGACTTCGCCTTGCAGTCCCTGGCGGCGATGCTCGGAAACCTCCGGTCTGAACAGGGCGGGTTCTGTCGGCATGTTCTGTTCGCGCAGCTCCACGGCGTGCGGTTGAGGCCAGGCACGCGGCAAAATATATTTTCAAGGGTAAAAATATGTTCCCCGGAGACGGCGGATAGTGTAGGGCGAGATTGGATGTCAACACGAAGGTAATGATTTCCGGCCCGGCGGGAATAGACAATTAATCACCCCAATTCGGGGCAATGTGTAACAGTAATTACACAAATGATTTGTCACGCATTTGAAATATGCAGGACGGTTGAGAATTTTTCGAACATCATGCTTTGGGGTTTCGCCAATCGGCGCGAGCTATATTCCTGAGTATTCTGGGGCAATTGTGAAGTTCGGCGAAGCATTCGTCATTCCGGGCCGGGGGCGTCGTTTCAGGAAACCCCCGATACCGTTTCATTGGGTCCGCCGAGGCCGCGTCGATAGTCGTTCCATGGGTGTGGAAATGGAAAATTCTACCAATGAAATCTTGGCGATGGCGTCGGCCGAGCCGCGCGTTCCGGCGCGGATTCCGTGCTTGAATCCATCGCCGGCCTTCTGCCGGTGGTTCTGAAATGACCGCGCGATTGAAGGGCCGGGCAACGGTCATGCCCGATAGGTTGTTCGTGCCGGATCCGGTTGCTTCGATCCATCTGCAGATTGCAAATTTCCGTGTGGCTGAGATCGGTGCGGGGCTCTGCGCCTCCGACGCGCAATCGATAACGAGGGCGGTACTGGCCGAGCAGGGGGGCATGGACCTCACGCCGCAGCGCTATCCGGGCATGTTCGACGAGCTGAGCGTCTATGTGCGCGGAGCGGAGCGTGCCGATCCCCAGCGCCTGCTGTCGAAGAGCCTGTTGGAGTGGGAAACGGTCGAGCATGCCGAGCGCCGCGGCATCGCGGACGGCCTGGCGGATGCCGATGCCTTTCTGGATCTCCTGCGTTCCGTTCACCGCTCGGTCAAAGGGGGCGCGACGGCGTTCCGCAACGGGCCGGTCTTCATCCGGCCCGATGCCGATGGGAACGTGATCGAGTTTCCGCCCTGGCAATTGTGCGAGCCGTTGCTGCGGGCCCTTGCGGCTTTCACCGCCCGGCATATCGAGCGATATCCGGCGCTCTGCGCCATGGTTGGCTATGCCGGCGTCATACATGCGCACCCGTTCCGCGACGGAAACGGGCGCACGGCGCGGATCCTGTTCAACCTGATTTTGCGCCATGGCTGCCAATCGCGGCATTTCCTGCCGCTGTCGCGGCTGACGACCCTCAGCGAGGGCGGCTTCCTGATCAAGCTCAGGCGCGCGCTCTATGGCGGCGAATGGGAGCCGCTGGCGGCGTTCTTCGTCGATGCGCTTCGCCTGTCCCACGAAATCCAAGGCAGAAACTCGGGTCGCAACACGTCTCAAACCGATTGGGAGTTCCAGAATGCGCGTTCTCAGTTCTTATGAGTTGGACCTTGTCGCGGGTGGTTTCGGGTCGACCGACGACGCGCAGATCAACAGGGCCGGAGCCATCTATGAAGGAGGCGGCTTCGGTAGCACTGGCGGCGGTGGTGGTGGTGGCGGCGGCTTCGGTGGCGGCTTCTGGTATTGGGTCGCTCCCGCGAGCTATTTCACGGGCGAGGACGGTGCCTATGCCCCCGGCGGCCAGGGTAGTTGGAGGTGGATACCGTCTTCTTCCGGAGGCGGCTATGGCGGCGGCTCTCCCAGTGGAACGGAAACTGGAGGAGACGGGCCGGCGTTGGACTTGAAGGGCAGAGATTGCGCCGCTGAGAAAAGCGCGGCGCAAGACGCGCTGAATGAGCTCTATCGTGGGTCAGCCACCGCGAAAGGTCTCATCGATACCGCTAAGGCTAAGTATGTGGGCCTTGAGCTGATCAAGACCGATGTGTCCGTCGTTGGAGGTACCCCGCACAATAGGTTCGACTGGGAATTTACCAATAATATCCAGTGGGATCCGTTTGTCGCGATCAAGGGAGTCAACTCTAACGGGTCAACCTATTATGTTAGCCCAATAATGGCTTTGGCGCACGAACTTGTCCACGCGGCGCATGTCAATGAAGCGGAATGGCAAGGTAACGATTCCGAGGCAAAGGTCATGGTAGTGACAAACAAAATAGCTAAAGAGGTGAATTTGTCCACGGGGTCGGGGTATGACACCTCCAGGGATAATCATTCTAGAGCGTCAGAATACTACGTATCTTCCATCCGTGGTAGCACCATACAGGCGCTTACCAGACCCGGGTGTCAGTGATCCAGCGACGGGAGATAGGGAATGAGCATCCTATTCCATCTGTTCTTGCCTGTGATTGCCTCTCCTATGGCATTGCCGGCACCAACCTGCGCCGAGGAAGTTCGCGCATCGGCGGTCGCCAATCGCCTGGCCGATCTTCCTCCGGAGATCGTGGAGCAACTGCGCGCCTTCAGTCGGAGTGAGTTGGGCGATTCCGACGGTCCGTTGCTGAGCACCGATGCGCCGAGCGCCAGGGAAAGAGGGTATCCCACCGTCAGATTCCATAAGGGATACAAGATCGGGGATCAGTGGTTCGCGCAGTTGGAAGTGGCGATGTTTTCGGGCGTTCGGACGCTCGTTTACAGGCGGGCCGCAGAAGACAACAAGTTCCATCAGGAACCTTGGAAATATTACGCGGGACCTCCCTGTGAAAGCATCAAGGCTTCCTTGAGTGGGGTCCTTACGCCGGGGTCTTGAGCCAGGGCTAATAGCCTTGAGAATGTACTAGCTTGACGCGACGCCCGTCGCACTAATGTGGCGGGCGTCGTTCAATGACCATGACTTCCTGATCAAGCTCAGGCGCGCGCTCTACGGCGGCGAATGGGAGCCGCTGGCGGCGTTCTTCGTCGATGCGCTTCGACTGTCCCACGAAATCCAAAGCGGAAACTCGGGTCGCAACACGTCTCAAACCGATTGGGAGTTCCAGAATGCGCGTTCTCAGTTCTCATGAGTTGGACCTTGTCGCGGGTGGTTTCGGGTCGACCGACGACGCGCAGATCAACAGGGCAGGGGCCATCTATGAAGGAGGCGGGTTCGGTAGCACTGGCGGCGGCGGCGGCGGCTTCGGTGGCGCGGGCGGCGGCTTCTGGTATTGGGTGGCTCCCGCGAGCTATTTCACGGGCGAGGACGGTGCCTATGCCCCCGGTGGCCAGGGTGGCTGGAGATGGATCCCGTCCGCCTCGAATGGGGGCTCGCCAGGTGGTGGTGCCGGGGTGGTGCCGCCCGTCCCTCAGGACTCGCCCTGCGAGCAAGACGCGAAGGAGGATGAGATTGCGAGGGGCGTGGAGGGTTTGATCAAGCAGCAACCCGATTGGAATGCGCGGGAATATGGTGCGCTGATCGTCCGCTACCAGGATGGCAGCTATGGCGTGACGGCCTTGGCGCGGGGTGAGACGGTTGCGGAGGCCAAGGCCCGCGCAATCGCTGCGGGTCAAACCGGGTTCTCTCCGCAGCTTGCCTATAAATATACATCGGAGGGAGGGGCTGTAATCGTGGCTGCCATTCATAATCACCCCGATGTGGATTATAATAGATCCGAAGATATGAAGAATAGATACCCGTCCTATGATAACGGGTCGGGGGATTATGGTAATTTCGATAAGCTTATCGGAAGAGGTGTGCGGCTTGTTTCGTCAGCAGACCAGTTCACACATTATATTCTTGGGCCGGACGGCGTTCTAAGGGAATTTAATCTGAAGGACGGGCATCTGAATCCAAGAAACGATCCGAATCCCGGCATGAGGTCGAATTTGGCGGCGGACAGGCCGTGCGGATAAAGGGAGCCGGCTCATGATCGAAATGCTGCTTCTGCTCGCAAATCCAATCGCGCAAACCCAGGACATAGCGATACCTGGCCCAAGAAGTCCAAAATTCGAATTGATACTCAGGGCAAGGTGCTCGCAAAATAATTATGATATTTCTGTAGAGAATGATGGTTTTGTTTCGAAGTTATTATACTCTCGAGTGAACGGCAAGGAAGTGGAGCTCACGTCCCGGCAAGGGAATTTGAAGCACTTCCTGTCAATGGCCCATGGTGTCGGTCTTGCTGTCTCCGGATGCGAAGAGCGTGGGGAAATCATCATCGCCGTAAGCGGTGTGTCAGATGATCCGTCCAGCAAAGAGCGCGGAAAGGTTGTCCATCGCTTCTTCGGGACAGGGCCGTTGTAATCTTGCATGGGAACCTGCCCGGCGAGCGGGGCGACGTCCGTCACATCAATGTGGCGGGCGTCGTTCAATTGCCGCTGCGGTCGGGCAGGCGAGGGGTGAGGGGCATTTGCCGCCGCACCCCATTGGGGACGGGCTGATCGGCGATCGGGAAATCGCCTATTCCTGCACTGGATTGCCTTGGACGTCGTTGCACGGCCGACTCCAGCTGCTTCCGCCGAAGCCGCTGCCGGTGCCGCTGAGCTTCTTCATGAAAGTCGTTCCGGAAATCTGCAGCTTGAGTGTCCCGGCGCCCCCGATATTCCCGCGAACATCGGCCCAGCTTCCATTGATGACGTTGCCGCTCCGCGTCCCCTTGAACGCGTGGGTCCAGGATTTTCCATTATCGGCGCTCATTCCGACCCACCAGATGGTGGTGCCGACGGCGCGGAGGCGATAGGTGCCGCCATCATTCGCCTTCCAGACGCCATTGATGGTCGCGGGTGCGATGCATTGCGCGTGCGCGGGCGACAGGGATGCCGCCATCATGGAAGTGCTCGCCAAGGCTATGGATTTTATGAGTAAACCTTTCATGACATCCTCCGATTATCTCTTTATATATCAGCAACTATAGAGTTGCCTTCGCAATCTACGCTCATGTGCATCATGTAAACAATGAAACATGCGCCAGTTCGGAGTTTGTTCGGAGATATGTTTGTGTAAGTTCTGTATATTCAAATATTGAATACAGATAGGGCCCGGGATCTATCTGAGAAAGTCGCGTATTCCATTGAGGTTGTGCTGGTCATATTTGTCCTTTCCTCGCTGCGCGTCCTCCCGGGGCGTCGATCCTGGGGAAGGCAAAGGGGAGCAGAAGAAGCGACAGCGCATACGCATATTGGCTCAGGGTGACGCCAATATTGAAGGGAAACCAGATGGTTGGAGCGCCAAGCCGGGAGAGTTCGCTGACGAACAGGGCGATCGCGATCAGCGCCATCGCCGCCAGGGTGGGCAGCCGGCGTTTGCCGCGTACGGCCATGCGCACCGCGATGACGGCGAACAGAATGACAAAGACAAGGCGCGCAACGGCGACCAGGCCAGGCAAATAGGCGATCGCCCCGACCATCCGCGCGGCCCATGCGGCAACGGCGCAACCCAGGACGATCGACCGGCCGCGTCCCTCGGCATGCGCGTTCCAGGCGGCGGTCCAGGCAAGCATGGCGAGCGGTGAGAGGACGACCGCATTCTGGCGGTCGAGCGTGGGCGCATCGAGCAGGTCGGTCCAGGCCGCGATCGCATTGCCCAATCGAAGGCAGGCTGTCGCGACAAGGGCGAGCGCCAGCCAGCGCGCGAAGCCCGGCCGGGCGATCGATGGCGCAACCGCCAGCGCGATGCCGGCAAGCAGAACCATCATCGCCGGTATCGCGATCTCGACGATATAGCCGGCGATGGTCCGCATCCACTGCGCCCGGTGCAATGTCTCGCCAAAGGCCGCCGTGGTGAGTGTGGGAACGCTCCTCAGCCCGCCGCTGATGCCGTTGCGGTCGAGGCCGGGCTGCATGAACGTCCGGATCGCCAGCACGCCGACCCGCTGATCGGCGAGCCGCGGAAGCGCGGCCAGAAAGGGGCGGGCACCGATGACGCTCGGCCTGGGGCCGAGCCTGCCGATGCCGCCGATCGGCCGGCCGTTCCAGAACATCTCATAGCCGTCATCGACCATGGTCGGCCCAAGCAGCGCCAGATCGCCCTGCGCCGGCAGGATGATCCGCCGGCGATACCAGCCATAGCCTTCGAGATCGGGATGGCCGTGCGCGCGCCAGCCGGCAAGCCACCCCGGCAGGCCGACATCATCGTCGCGATTGCTCGGCAGCGATACGAGATCGAGTCGATCCCAGTCGCGATCGTCGGCCCGCGGATCGGCCCATTTCGGGTTGTCGCCGGGATGGAAGCGCCAGGTTCCGTCCAGGGTGATCGCCGGGCCGGCCGGATCGGGGCGGCCGCCGATTGCGAGCACCGCGACGACAAGCCCCAGCACGATCGCCGCCAGAATGCAGAATGAAAGCGCGAGCCGCCTCGACAAGCCAACCTCCCCAGCTGCGCCACCGTGCCCCTCCGGTCGGGGCCGGCTTTTCTAACCGTCTATATGGTTATATTGTGAAAATACCGCCAGCAAGCGAAAAGACGGAGAATGGTAGAGCAAGCGCGCGTTTCGGCTGGGATCGGCGGCAGCCTGTCGCTGGAGTTCGCCAATACGGCGGGCTGGCATCTGGCGGCTCGGCCGATCGAGCGGCTCGGAAGCTGGCGCGACATGGTGCACTGGGCGGCGGAGCAGAAGCTCGTCCATGCCGACCAGATCGGCGATCTCCTGGCGGCAATGGCCGAGGTCGGGCCGGCGCTCGCGCTGCGGGAGGCCATCTTCCGGATCGGTGTCGCGGTGGCTTGCGGCAATGCGCCTCAGGAAGGGGACCTGAATACGGTCATGGCGCTGGCCTCCGCTCCTCCGCCGGATGCGATCTGGTCCGGGGGATCCCTGTCATGGCGATTCCAGCGTCGGGGCGCCATGCCGCAATTGCTCGGCATCGTCGCACGCGATGCCGTGGCGCTGCTGGCCAGCGACCGTGTTGCCAGGCTGCGCTTGTGCGCGGGCAGCGATTGCGGGTGGCTCTTCCTCGACGAGAGCCGCGGCAAGCCGCGACGATGGTGCTCCATGGGCGATTGCGGCAATCGTTCCAAGGCGCGCCGCGCCTATGCCCGGCGCAAGGGGTAGCGCGCCGGGCGGCATGCAGGGCCGGGCGTGCATCGCGGCGGCGCTTCGTCCCCTTCCTCTTTCCGCGGAGGATGATCGTCAGTGCTTCAGCCGGCAGGCCCTGGGGGCGTTGACCGGATTGCAGCGCGCCTCGCCGCCACCCGGCAGCCGCACGACATAGTCGGTCCCATAGGCGTTGCCTGGCTTGTAGAAGTCGGTCGAGACGATCTGCGCGCCACTGGCAAAGGCCTGGTTGGCACGGCTGAGGTCGTTCGCCTTTGCCTCATACGTCTCGATATCGGCGCGGGCGCGGACGAGATAGCCCTGCTTCACCCGCTCCGGAATCTCCCGGGCGCGGACATTGGCATTGTCGAGCAGGAGGAACGCGGCATAGCTCTGCCCCGGCGTGGCGCGCAGGAACGCCGCGCGTCCTTCCAGATTCTCGCGCCCCGCATGATATGCGGCCAGCGCCTGGGGATCCATCGCGGTCAGCAGCAGGAAGACGAACTTGCCGCGCGATTTGCCGAGCGTCGGCCAGTTATGGGCCAGCACGCCCGCTTCGAGGGTGGGATGGCGGCCGCGGACATCGTCGGGGATCACCAGCTTGTCGCGGCCGATCTCGCGGAAGATCGACTGGTCCATCTCGTCGAACGCGGCGCGATCAAAGGCGAGCGGCGGCGTCGAGTTCGGGAACACCGGCAGGGCATCGCTCTTCGCCTCGACCAGGATGAAGATCGGGGCGTGGTCCGGATGGGCATCCGACCAGGCGCGCAGTTGCTTCAGGCAGCGGGTGAACAGGTTGCAGCTCGAGCGCACGTCGAGATCGGCGACGTGGAACACCTTCAGGCCCGGCTCGTCCATGTCGGTGCCGTCATAGGGCAGCATCTGGCTGTCCTTCACGCCCTTGGCGCGTAGCGCCGCGATGCCGGCGGGATGGGCATAGCGCCCGCCCTGGGGGTCGTTGTTGATATCGATCTCGAGGCTGCGCATCCCGGCATCGAGCTGGTCCGCCAGCGTGGTGTAGCGATAGTTCAGCCCCTCGCTCATGCTGGTGAAATTGGGATGATATTCCTGCCAGTCCGCCTTCATCTTCTCCGGCATGGCCTTGGCGAAGGCGGCCAGCTTCGGGCCGAGCGCGGCGTCCACCATCGCCAGCAGCTGCGGGTCGACGCCCTGCGCATAGCTGTTGTGGGTGCCGATCACCTGGATCTCGTTGAGCCGCACTTCGTCGGTGCGGGGCGCCTCCTGGGCAATGCCGATTGCGGCGATGCCGCAGGTGGCGATGGTGGCGGCGCCGCAGGCGGCGATCAGGCCGAGGCTGGTTGCGAGCTTCTTCATGTCGAGGGTCCTTGGTGCGTCGGGTCGCGCATCCCCTCCCGGCCGATCGGCCGGGAGGGGCGATGGCGCGTCAGAAGTTGATCTTGGCGAAGGCGCCGAGCGTCCGATAGGCGTTCGGCGAGGTATAATGGAGCAGGCCGAGCGCGCCGTAGATCTGCCACCCCGTCGAATAATAGGTGTTCAGCAGATTGCGAGCATAGACGCCGAACTCGACCGCGCCATCCACCTTGGCCAAGCTGATCCGGCCGTTGAGCAGGCCATAGCCCGGGATCCGCGAGTACGTGGAATTGGGCGTCTTGGTCCCGTCCGGGTTGCTGACGGCGGGAGCGAGGATGTCGCCGAGCATCGCGCCCGTCACCGTCTGGGTTTCGCTGCGATAGCCATAGTCGAGATGCGCCTTGAAGCTCAGCCCGGCGCCGATCTCGTCGGCATAGTCCATGGTGACGCTTGCCTGCCATTCCGGCGCGTTGGTGAGGCGCGTGCCGGTATAGTTGGCGGTCGGGCTGGCGACATAGTCGGTGAACATGGCGTCGGTGTAGGTCACCGAACCGCCCAGGGTGAGCTGGCGCGCGGGCTTGATCGCCAGCGAGGCCTCGACGCCGCGCGAGCGCAGGCCCGGCGCGTTGCCGATCGCCGAGGCCAGGATGAACCCGCCGACGCCGGTGCTCACCGGAGTCAGGATCGTCGCCTGGAAATTGGTGAATTTCGACGAGAAGGCATTGATGTTGAAGCGCACGCGGCGATCGAACAGCTCGCTCTTCAGGCCGATTTCCCAGCTCTTCACCGATTCCGGATTATAGGGATCATAGCGGTTGCCGACGAACGCGACACCGCCCGGCTTGTAGCCCGTGGCATAGCTCGCATAGAGCATGACGTCGCGGCTGATCGTGAACTGCGGTGCGATGCGATAGGTGAAGCGGCCGCCCTTCTTCGATCCCGAGCGGAATGCCTCGGTCGGTCCGGAGCTGGTGGCGACGAAGACGGGCGAATAGCCGGTGACCGGCACCGGATCGATGTTGATGTAGCCGATCGTCTGGCGGTTCCAGTCGTAATTGTAGCGGCCGCCCAGGGTCACGCTGAACTGGCGGGCCGGGGTGATCTTGACCTGGCCGAACGCGGCCGCCGTCTCGTTGGCGGCGTCGAAGAGCACGGCGTTGCCGAGCATCGCCCGAGTGATGGGATCGAAGGCGCCGGTCAGCGCATAGAGCGTGGGCGAGGGGACGCCGGCCGGCGAGAGCAGCGGCGCGCCGAGCGTGCCCCATTGCAGCTGGGTCTGCTTCGCGTTCAGCTTGTTGTAGAAGGCACCGAACAGATATTCGATCGCCCCGCCCGTGGGCGAAGCGAAGTGGATCTCCTCGCTGAACTTGTGCGTCTTCAGCCGGCCCGAGTTGAACGGGATGTAGGCATAGACATTGCGGGGCAGCAGATCGGCCGGCGTGTCGTTGTCGAACGTCGTCTCGCGATAGGCGGTGATCGACGTCAGCGTGTGCTCGCCCATCGCATAGTTCACATGGAGCGATCCGCCCTTGTTGGTCGTGGTGTTGTGGCCGAGCGAGCCATCGGCGCTGTCGGCATTCTCCGGCCCCGGGATCACGCCCAGGGCGATCTGCGCAGCGGTGAGCGCGGCGGCGGGCGCATAGGTCGAGCCGGCCGGGCCGCCCACGGGCACGCGGATGGCGGTGTCGATATGATGGGTATATTCGCCGGCAAGGACCAGTTCGAGCGCCGGCGCCGGCTGGAACAGCAGCTTGCCGCGCACGCCCCATTCGCTGACCAGGCCCAGATTGCGGTCGAGCACGACATAGCGGCCCTTGCCGTCCTGGCCCAGCGCGAAGGCCGACAGGCGCAGCGCGGCCTGATCGCTGACCGGCACGTTGAGGGTCAGGTTGGTGTTGCGGTCGTTGCGCTCGCCATAGGCGGCATAGGCAGTGCCGGAGAATTGACCGATCACCGGCTTGTTGGTGGTGATCGCGATCACGCCCGAGGTGGAATTCTTGCCGAACAGCGTGCCCTGCGGCCCCATCAGCACGTCGACGCGCTGGATGTCGGTGAGGCCGATCAGGCCGTTGTCGCGCTGGGCGTCCATCACGACGTCGTCGACGACGACGTTGACGGACTTGGCATTGGAGAAGTCGAACGAGGTGCTGCCGACGCCCCGGATCTGGAAGGCCGCGCCCTGGGTCGGGTCATATTGGACGCCGGGTACGACATATTGCAGGTCGGTGAGCGACGTGAAGCCGCTATCCTCCAGCGTCTGGCCGCTGACCGAGGTGATCGAGATCGGCACCGATTGCGCCTTTTCCCGGCGGCGCTGCGCGGTGACGACGATATCGGCGAGCCCCGCATCTCCGGAAGCCTCCGCCGCCGCCACGGTAGCGGCGGGGTCGCTCTGCGCATACGCTTGTTCAGTCATGCCGAAGCCGCACGCGATCGTCGCCGTGCTGACCGTCAATGTCCGAAATAGGCCGTTCTTCATTCGCAATCCCCCTGGAGATTCCACCGATTCGGCGGGATACGAGGGGCGCTCTAGGGGGCGTGCATGACAGTGGAATTACATTTGTTCAGTTACTAGTCCGGACCCCATAGGCAGAGGTGGGCCCGTCTCGGCGGGGGCCTCCGATGCGGAATCGGCCAGGATCCACAGCGAAGCCATGGTGATCAGCGCGGCGGCGAGGCTCGGCATCAGCAGCACCGCCGCGAACGCCTGTTCAGGTGCGGATGCCGCGTGCGGATCGAACCCCAGGATACGATAGCCGGTGAACAACAGGCCCGAAGCGACGGCCCCGCACAGATTGAAGGGCAGATGGAAGCCGGCATAATGCGCGGCTGCGCGCTTCCCCGACGGCGCCTCCACCGCATCGAGCCGCGCGCCGAGCAGCATCCGCAGGGCCAAGAAATCGACCGCGGACGCCAGCCCGAAGGGGATCGTCCACAGCATCAGCGCGGCCGGCGCGCCGACTGGCAGCATCGGCAAGGCCAGCGCCAGCACCAGATTCGCCCAGAGCGTCAGCCGCAGCAGCGCGCGCGCACTCAGCCTGGCGGTGATCCGGATCGCCGCCAGAATGCCGATGGCGGCGCAGATGGTCTGGACGAGAATCCCGATGGGGGCCCAGCCGCGCAGCCCCAGGCCATTGTCGACCACGTAGAAATAGCCCGTCGTGGTGATCGCCGCATGCGCGCCGTTGAGCGCGAACAGCGCCGCCAGCCGGCGGTTGCCGCGATTGGCGAACAGCAGCCGCACCGGGGCCAGCAGGCTGGCGAGCCGCCATTTGTCCGGCGCGGCCGCGCGATCCGGCAGCAGCGTGACGAGCGCGGCATGCAGCACCAGCGCGCCCAAGGCGACGAGGATCATGATGACCAGGAAGGGCGAGGGCCAGGCGGGGATCTGCAGCGCGCCGATCGCCGAGAAGCCGATGCCTCCGGCGATGCCGAACAGGGTTCGCGTGCCGAATATCCGTCCGCGGGCCTTGTCGTCATGCGCGGCCTCGAGCGCCCAGGCGCCATGGATGACGTTGCACAATGCCCAGCCGACGACCAGCGCGACCAGCGCCCCGGCGATCGCGGCGACCGAAGGCGCGATACCCCGCGCGAGCAGCGCGGCGGTGCCGATCAGCACCAGCGCGGTGCCCAGGATCATCCAGGGCCGCCGCCGCCCGAACCGGCGCGATCCGTGATCGCCCATCGATCCGGCGAGCAGCTCGGCCGGGATCGGCGCGAGATTGGCGAGCAGCACCAGCCAGCCGACGACGCTCATCTGGAGCGCGAGCTCGCCGGAGAGATAGGGGGCGAGGAAGACCCGCCGGGCCAGGTCATAGCCGGCAAAGGCCAGCGACGGCAGCGACAGCACGACAAGGCGCGTGCCCGAAAGTGTTTCCCGATCCGCCATCCCGCACACTCCGCGCCGGCGCCTATCAGCGGGTTGTGCCGTTTCGATGACTCGGCGCGTTCAGCGGAGCGATCGGGTTCGCCAGGCTTCGAAGGCGGCGAAGGCGCGCATATAATGTACGCGATCGGGCAGCTTGCGCGCCATGCCGATCATCCCCATGCCGAAGACCGCGATCGACAGCACCTGCGCGGCCGCGCGATCGAAGCCCGCGCCGATGCCGATTCCCATTGGCGCCAAATCGCTTGCGCGCCAGTTCTCGCCGCGCCTGCGCCGCATGTCGAGCGCATGGGGCAGCAGGCTGGGCTCGCGGGCGCTGGCAAGTGCGATCATCGACGTCGCCTTGATCAGGTCCCGGATGCTGGTGTCGTTCGGCGGCCCGCCGCCATGGTCGGCGCGAATATCGCTCCGGCGGTCGTGGAAGCGGGCGATGACGGCGTGGAGCCCGGCCGCCACCAATGCCGGGCGCGCGCCGAAATGATAGACTATCGTGGAAGCGGGCACGCCGGCGGCGAGCGCGACCGAACGGTGCGTCACGCTGTCCATGCCCTGCGAGACGATCAGGTCGGCGGCGCTGGCCGCGATCCGCTGGCGTTTCGCATCCGCTTCCTCCGCGGCGAGCGGCACGGCCGCGTCGAGCAGGCCGATCAGCGATGCGATCCTGTCGCCATCGCCCGCATCGTCCCCGGGGAAGATGCCATTGGCAAATCGCCGGAGGCACAGCGCGCGGAGCAGCGCATATCTCGGGCTGTCGCCGGCACCCAGCGAGAAGCCCGCCTCGTCGAGCGCATAGCCGAGCGCCAGGTCGGCCAGCGCGGCGTCCCCGAACAGGAGCTCGGCCCAGAACCGCCCGGCATCGTCGAGCCAATGCTCGAGCGCCGGCAGGCGATCGGGCCGCAATGCCCGATCATGGACCAATTCGATCAGAAGGATGACCTGGCGCCGTTCCCGGGCCACCCATTCGCGCAGCGCCAGTTCCGCCATCCGCGCACGGGTGTCGGCATCCATGGCGCCCAGTTCGTCTGCGAGCGCGCGCCATCTCCCGAAGAATGCCAGATCGCTGGCATGCGCCGCCAGCGTCACGCCCTCGATCAGCTGCTCCTTGCTGCCCATGCGAGTCGAGATCACCGGTACGCTGACGCCCAGGCCGGTCGCCAGCGGCCGCAGCGTCAATTCGGCGAGGCCGCCGGTGGCAATGCGGTCGAGCGCCTCGTCGATGATCGCATCGACGGACAGGCCAAGGGGGCGGGGGGATCGATTCACGGGCACGCCGCGCATCTATCGCAGTCACTTCTCCAACGTCGATGATATTCGGATCGCCATTGCCGTCGCCATGATCATCGTCGTCGCCATTGCCGCTATCACGACCGTCACTGCCCCCATCGTCGTTGCCGCCACCATTGCCATCACCACCGCCGTTGCCGCTACCGGGCGGCTCCATAGGCAGTGGTGCGCGCGTGCCGCCTCCATCGAACGGATGAGGCGCGCGCACTTTCCGGGGCCGGAGGAGCGGCCGGATCCGTGGCCCGGGGGAAAGCGCCGCCCGGCGAGCGGCTCTAGGTTGGGGACTCATATTCCTCCTTCGTCACCCCGGCCTTCGGGGTCCCGCTGTCTCGCCAGCGCAAGAAGCGGCGGGATCCCGGCGCAAGGCCGGGATGACGGTAGAAAATCAGATACTTGCTTGGGTTCTCAACCTAGGCGCCGCATCGAAGGATGCGAGGATTCGCGTGCGATCTCCGTCCGCTGCAGGCCCGGATAGGCCGCCATCAGCCGCACCAGATCGGCCTGCCGGTTGGTGCCGGTCTTGCGGAAGATCGCGGCCAGATGGGTCTTCACCGTGGCCAGCCCGACGCCGGCCGCCGCCGCATGGTCGAGCAGGCTGGTTCCCGCAGCAACGGCCGCCGCCAGCCTCGCCTCCGCCGGAGTCAGGTCGAAGAAGCTGCGCAGTGCCGCGATGTCGAGGCGAACGGGCCGATCGCCGTCGGACAGGATTGCCAGCGCCAGGGGGCCGGCGCCGAAAATGCACCGGTCCTGCTCGGCGAGCGGTGCGATGTTCAGTGACAGGGGTGGCCGGCCCCGGCGCGCCAGGGCGAGGGTGGCGCCGGTCCGTCCGCTGCTGCGCCGCGCATCGCCGGTCGCGTCGGCGATCGCCGCGCGAACCCGCGCGTTGGCCGCGGGAAGGCTTGCGCCGAAGCAGCCGCCGGCGGCGCGCAGCACCGGTTCCTCGCGCAGCATCCGTTCCGCGATCGGATTGGCGAAGTGTATCTTGGCCCGGGCATCGACCAGCAGGACGCCGACGCCGAGCCCGTCAAAGGCACTGTGCAGCGCGTGCACATTGCGTTGCAGTGCTTCCATCGTTCGCCCCAGTTCGAAGCTCCGCGCCATATGCGGCAGCAGATCGGACAGGAGCTGTTGCTCCGCTTCCGCAAAGGCTCCGAATTCGGGCCCGCGGATGATCCCGAGATGATAGGAATATTGCTGCCCCGCATGCAGCAGGCAGGAAATGCCGTGCTTCAGCTTCTGCGGGCGCATCCAATCGGCATAGAATTCGGTGCGTTCCAATTCCTCGATCGGGACGATCTGCTCCGACGAGAGCACCGCACTGGTTCGTGCCGTGGCCTTGCTGCCCGTCACCCAGACGTTCCGGCTCTGGAAATGATCGATATAGCTTTGTCCGAAATCGCCGAAATTGTGGAACAATGGCTGGTTGTCGTGCGGCGACGCGTGCTGCCAGCGATAGATGGTCGAAAATCCCGAGAGGGTCCGGGTCACCTGGTCCAGAAAATCCATCCATCGCCCGGAATCGAGCGCGCTCGCATAGATCGCGTCGATCAGTGGCAATTTCTTCGGATTACTGTCGGGCACGTCGCCGCTTTACGCTGAAATGCGCCGCGACCCAAGGTCCGGGACGCGACGGGAAGGCCAGGGCGGATCGGCGGCGGGCCGGTCGCCGGCTCAGCGCTGCCCCGACAGGGCGAGGCGCAGGGCGGCATAGACCCGCTCGCTTTCCATCTGCGCGACATTGAAGCGGACGAACGGAGCCGCGGATTGCGAGACGCTGAATACGTTGCCGGGCGCCAGGATCACGCCTTCGTCCATGCAGCGCCGGGCGATATCGGCGGAGTCCAGCCCTTCGGGCAGGCGGCACCAAAGGTAGAAGCCGCCGCGCGGCATGGTCCAGGGTATGATGCCAAGCTTCGCCAGACCCTGGGCCGCCCGGTCGCGCGAACGCGCAAGACGCCCCCGCAATTCGCCGATGTGCTTGCGATAGCTTCCGCCCGCCAGGACATCGGCGAGCAGTTCGGTCGCCATCGGGCTGGGGCCGCCGAAGCTCGTCGCCACCTGGAGATCGACCAGCCCTTCGATCCAGTCGGCGCGCGCCGCGATATAGCCGCAGCGCGCGGAGGCGGAGAGCGTCTTCGAGAAGCTGCCGATCCGGATGACGCGATCGAGCCCGTCCAGCATGGCGAGGCGGGGAGAGGGGGCAGGCTCGAACTCGGCGAGGATATCGTCCTCCACGATCACCAGGTCATGGGCGGCCGCGATGCGCAGCAAGCGATGCGCGGTCTGGGGCGACATGCTCGCGCCGGTTGGATTGTGGAGCGCCGAATTGGTGATGTAGAGCCGGGGGCGATGCGCCTGCAGCGCTGCTTCGAACGCGGCGGCATCCGGGCCCGACCGCGTATAGGGGATGCCGACGATCTGAGCCCGATGCGCGCGCAGCAACGCCTGGAAATTGAAATAGCCGGGATCGTCGATCAGCACCGTGTCGCCGGGGTGCAGCAGATAGCGGCAGATCAGGTCGATCGCCTGGGTGCCGGATCCGGTCAGGAGCAGCTGATCCGTGCCGGCCGCGATGCCTTCGTCCGCGAAGCGGCCAAGCAGGAACCGGCGCAGCTTCAGCGATCCGCGCGTGCCGCCATAGTCGGACAATATGGGCGCGTCGGCGCGGGCGAGCTCGCGCAGCCCGCGCCGGAGCGCGGCGTTCGGCATCCAGTCGGCGGGAAGCCAGCCGCACCCCGGCATCGCCATCGTCGCGTCGGCGTCGAGCGACTGGCGGGATACCCAGAATGGATCGACCGCGCGGTCGCGCCGCGGCCCGATCTCGCCCACCGACAAGGGCGGCATGTTCGAGCCCGTCACATAGAAGCCCGAACCGCGGCGTGCCCGGATGACTCCCTCGGCCGCCAGCCGGTCATAGGCCTCGACGACGGTGGAAGGCGATACGCCCATGGTTTCGGCGAATGCGCGCACGGATGGCAGCCGGTCGCCGGTGGCGAGCGCGCGGCCGGCAATCCTGCCGCGGATCGCGTCCATCAGCTCCTCGGTGCGCGTGCCGATGCGTCGATGCTGCTTCAATCGTTCGGTCCAGGCATCTGTATGGGGAAGTTCGTCTGTATGGGGGAGTTCGTCAATACAGTTTCCGGATATTGTATGGGATTGTTCCTGTCTTGGCCAGTAGCGGCATCCTATCCCGCCCCGCGAAAGCGAGGTGCGATGGAAAGAACTACTGCCGGTTGGGGAAGCGGCCTCCTGGGCGTCGTCATCTTCAGCGGATCCCTGCCGGCAACCCGCATAGCGGTCGCCGAGCTGACGCCGTTGTTCGTGACTTCCGGGCGCGCGGTGATCGCGGCGCTGCTGGGCGCCGCCTTTCTGCTGGGGTTGCGCCAGGACTTGCCCGGGCGCGGCGACCTTCTGCCGCTCGCCATCGTCGCGATCGGCGTGGTCGTGGGCTTCCCGCTCCTGACCGGGTTCGCGCTCCAGCACATTACCGCGGCGCATTCGGTGGTGTTCGTCGGCCTGCTGCCGCTGTCCACCGCGATCTTCGGAGTGCTGCGCGGCGGCGAGCGGCCCCGGCGCGTCTTCTGGATCTTCTCCTCGATCGGTGCCGCGACGGTCGCGGGCTTCGCGCTCTGCCAGGGCGGCGGCGGTTCGATGGCCGGCGACCTGCTGATGGTCGCCGCCATCCTGCTGTGCGGGCTCGGCTATGCCGAGGGCGCGGCGCTCTCGCGCCGTCTCGGGGGCTGGCAGGTCATCAGCTGGGCATTGCTCATTGCGCTGCCGGTGATGGCGGTGATCGCGCTTGCGACGATGCCGGCCAGCTTTGCTGGCATCGGCTGGCGCGCCTGGGCGGGCCTCGCCTATGTCTCGCTATTCTCGATGATGCTGGGCTTCGTGTTCTGGTATCGCGGCCTGGCGCTTGGCGGCATCGCGCGGGTTGGCCAGCTCCAGCTCCTGCAACCGTTCTTCGGCCTGTCGCTCGCGGCCCTGCTGCTCGGCGAGCCGGTTGCGTGGACGATGATCGCGTCGACGGTGATCGTCATCCTCTGCGTGGCGGGGGCCAAGCGCTTCGCCTGATCGCCGCGGCGCCCGCGGCCCGGGGTTGCGGCCCCGACGGACCGCGACCCCGGGGATCGCCCCCCGCGCGCCGGCTAGGCGTCGACGACCAGCTGATGCTGCTCGCCCAGGCCCGCAATCCCCAGCGAGACCCGGTCGCCCGGGTTGAGCCAGACATTGGGCTTCTGGCCAAGCCCGACGCCCGGCGGCGTGCCGGTGGTGACCACGTCGCCCGGCTGCAGGCTCATGAAGCGGCTGAGATAGGACAGGATGAAGGCCGGCCGGAAGATCATCGTCGAAGTCGAGCCGTCCTGGTATCGCTTTCCGTTGACTTCCAGCCACATGTGCAGATCGGCGAGGTCGCCGATCTCGTCCGGCGTCACCAGCCAGGGGCCGATCGGGCCGAAGCTGTCACAGCCCTTGCCCTTGTCCCATTGCGAGGATTGCAGCTGGAAGGCGCGCTCGGAGATGTCGTTGCAGACGAAATAGCCGGCGATCGCCGCCGTCGCCTCCGCTTCGTCGACATAGCGGCATTCGCTCCCGACCACGAACGCCAGCTCGACTTCCCAGTCGAGCTTGGTCGATCCCCTGGGCTTCAGGATCGGGTCGTTCGGCCCGGAGAGGGCGCTGGTCGCCTTCATGAACACGATCGGCTCGTCCGGAATGGCGGCGCCGGTCTCGGCGGCATGATCGGCATAGTTGAGCCCGATGCAGACGAACTTGCCCGGGCGCGCGACACAGGCGCCGAGCCGCGGATTGCCCTCGACCCGGGGCAGGCTCGCCGGATCGAGCGCGCGCAGCCGTGCCAGGCTCTCGGGCGTGATCGTGCCGCCATCGATATCGGCGACGATACCGCTCAGGTCGCGGATGGTGCCCGCGGCATCGAGAAGGCCGGGCCTCTCCTTGCCGATCGGGCCGAAACGCAGCAATTTCATACGCAAAGCTCCTTGGAACGCTCGGTCAGTTGGTCCAGCCCCCATCGATCACATGAATCTGGCCCGTCGTGAACGCAGCTTCTGGCGAGGCGAGATAGAGTGCCAGGGCGGCGACTTCGGAAGCCAGGCCGAGCCTCGCCATGGGCTGGCGCGCGACGAATGCCGCCAGCGCCGCATCATAGTCTCCCGTCGCGCGCAACCGCTCGTGCAGGGACGGGGTCTCGATCGTGCCCGGGCAGATCGCGTTGCAGCGTATGCCATGGCCGACAAAGTCCGCCGCGACTGCCTTGGTCAGGCCGATGACTCCGGCCTTGGTGACGCCATAGGCGAAGCGATTGGGAACGCCCTTGATCGAGCTGGCGACCGACGACATGTTGATGATGCTCCCGCCGCCCCGCGCGATCATGGCGGGCAATGCCGCGCGCACGATCCGATACATGCTCGTCAGGTTGAGGTCATGGGCCAGCGCCCAGTCGTCCGGCGCGCAATCGAGGATCGTTCCGCCCGGCACCGTGCCCGCGCAGTTGAACAGGATGTCGAGCGGGCCGGCGCGCGCGAGCGCCTCGGCGATCGACGTCGCGTCGCGCACGTCGAGCCGGGCCGTCTCGCAGCCGGCGATGCCGGCCAGGCCCGCCATATTCACGTCCGTCGCCCATACGGTGGCGCCTTCGGCGGCAAAGCGCTCGGCGGTTGCCCGGCCGATGCCTTGCGCCGCCGCGGTCACGAGCGCGGTCTTTCCTGCCAGCCGGCCAGGCTTCGTCATCCTTGTCTCCGTCAGATCCGATAGATGCGTGCCGCATTGGCACCGAGAATGGCCTTGCGCGCGCCGCTGCCGAAGGGCGCGAGCAGCGCGTCCGAGATGGCGAGCCAGTCCGCATAGCTGCCGGCCATGGTCAGGACCGGCCAATCGCTCCCCCACAATATCCGGCCGGCGCCGAACCGGCTCGCCACATGATCGAAATAGGGGGCGAGGGCGGCGGCATCGGCACCCGCGGGGGCTTCGGTGAGCAGCCCGGAGAGCTTGACCGTCGCATTGGGCGCGTCGGCCAGGGCGGAGATCGCGTCCATCCATGCGCCGCCGGGCGCGTCGCCGATCCGCGGCTTGCCGAAATGGTCGAGCACGATCGAGAGGTCGGGGTGATGCGCCGCGAGCACCCGGATCGCGGGCAGCTGCGCCGCGCGGACGAGCGCGTCGAAGACGAGTCCGTGGCTCGCCATCGCGCGCAGCGCCGGGCGGACCGCGTCGCCCAATATCCATGCCGGATCATCCAGGTCCTGCAGCATCGGGCGCAATCCGAGCAGCCCCGGCACTCCCGCCAGCGCGGCGATGCGGGCCGGCGCGTCTTCGGCCGCAAGGTCGGTCCAGCCGACGACCCCGGCGATCCAGGGATGCCGGCCGGCATGGGCGAGCAGGAACTCGGTTTCCGCCAGGCTGGGGGCGGCCTGGACGAGGATCGCCGCGTCGATGCCGTGCGTCCCCAGGAGAGGTGCGAAGTCCTCCGGTTCATAGTCGCGGTGGAGGATGCCGGCCGCCGGCGTCAGCCAGCCATAGTCCCCGCGCGCGGGCCGCCAGAGATGGAAGTGGGAATCGATGCGCATCTAGCGATCGGCCGGAACGGGTGCGGCTTCGGCGATCAGGCCGGCATCGCGCAGCGCCAGCCAGAATTCCGACGGAATGCGAAGCTGGTGGAGCTTGACCGTCTCCTCGACCTGCGCAGGCGCGCCCAGGCCGAGGATCACGCTGGCGACGGCGGGATGGGCGAGCGGGAATTGCAGCGCTGCGGCCGCGAGCGGGACCTGAAAGTCCCGGCAATGCGCCTCGAGCCGGGCGACGCGGGCCACCACGTCGGCCGGCGCTTCGCCATAGTCGTAGCGCAGGTCTCCCTTCTGCATGGTGCCGGTAGCGAGGATGCCCGAATTATAGGCGCCACCGATCACGACGGCGACCTGCCGCTCGAGGCAGAGCGGCAGGAACCGGTCCAGCGCGCCCTGTTCGAGCAGGGTGTAGCGGCCGGCGAGCAGCATCACGTCGCAATCGGCCTGCTCAAGCGCCTCGAGGCCGGCCTGCCATTCATTTGCCCCCACGCCGAAGCCGGCGATCGTCCCCTCGTCGCGCAGGCGCCGCAGCGCCTCGAAGCCCCGGCCCTGGGTCAGCTGGTCGAAATAATGCGCGTTGCGCGCGCCATGCGTCCGCGCGCCGATGTCGTGGACGAAGAGCAGGTCGACCCTGGCCAGGCCCAGCCGCTGCAGGCTGTCCTCATGCGAGCGCAGAATGCCGTCATATGTATAGTCATAATGGCCGACAAAGGGCAGGGCAGATCGGAAGCCCAGCCGTTCGGCATCGCCTCGGAGCGCGGAATCCGCGCGCAGCAGGCGCCCCACCTTGGTCGACAGCACGATGCCCGGCCGCTCGCGCAGCGTATCGCCGGTCCGCCGCTCGCTCAGGCCATGGCCATAATGCGGCGCCGTATCGACATAGTTCATCCCCGCGGTCAGCGCGAGCTCGAGCGTGATCCTTGCCTGGAGATCGGTGATCGGATGATAGAGATTGCCGAGCGGCGCGGCGCCGAAGCCGATCTCGCTGACTTCGATCCTCGCGCGGGGAATGGTCCGGCGCGGAATCACGGCGCGGGATGCTCGTCGAGCGCGAAGATCCGCGTCATCGGCAGCCATTTCGGGCCGTCGGGCGCGATCGGCCGCTGATAGGCGTTCATCTCGTCTTCCCATTGCGCCACGATCGGCTGGAGATCGGGATCGAGGGGAGCCAGGCCGGCCGGCGCGATTTCGGCGAGCATGACCAGGCGGTCCGCGGCGCGCCAGATCTCCATGTCGCGATATCCGAGCTGACGGATGGCGCGAATGACCTCCGGCCAGACGGCGCCGGGCAGGTGGCGCGCCTCATAGGCGGAGATCAGCTCCGGATCCTTCTCCAGGTCGAGCACGAACAGGGCGCGGGTCATGCGGTGTGTCCTTTGCGAAGCCGCAGCACGGCAAATGCCAGCACGCCGACAAAGGCGAGCGCCGGGACGAACATCATATGGTGCACGCCGCCGACGCCCTCGGAGACGATGCCCATGAGGGGCGGCATCAGCGCGCCACCGATGATCGCCATGACCAGGAAGGCCGCGCCGCTCTCGGTCTCGTCCTCCAGCCCTTCGACGCCGAGCGCGAAGATCGTCGGGAACATGATCGACATGAAGAAGCTGGTGAGCCAGAGCGCACCCACCGCAGGCATGCCGGTGGCGAGCGCGGCGAAGCCGCAGAGCATGATGTTCGCCGCTGCGTAGATCGCGAGCAGCCGCGCCGGCGCGACCCGCTTCTGCAGGAAGGCGCCGCTGAAGCGGCCGATCATCAGCATCCCGAGGCTTCCGGAGAGCAGGAACGCGGCGGTGCGCTCGCTCAGGTGCGGGGCCTGCGCCTTGGTGAAGTCGATGAAGAAGCTCCAGACGCCGACCTGCGCGCCCACATAGAGGAAGAGCGCGATGATGGCCGCGAGCAGGCCGCGATGGCGAAGCACCGCGAACATGGAGCGGCTGCTGCCGCGTGCCGCCTTCGCCCGATCGAGGGCCGGGAAGCGCGTGCAGGCGATCAGCAGGGCGATGAGGCAGACCACCACGCCGATCGCGACATAGGGACCCTGCACGGCCGCCGCCGCTGCGGACCGCCATGCCGCGCGCTCGGCCGGTGCCATCGCGGCGATCTGCGCCTGGGTCCGTTCGTCTGTGGAGAAGATGAACAGCCCGCCGACGATCGGGCCCAGGATCGCGCCGACGCCGTAGAAGGACTGGGCCAGGTTCAGCCTCGCCGACGCCGTCTCCCGTGCCCCCAGGATCGTTACATAGGGGTTGGACGCGGTCTCGAGGAAAGCGAGCCCGATCGCGATCACGTACAGGGCGACGAGGAACAGGCCGAACAGCTCGGTGGAGGCCGCCGGATAGAAGAGGAACGCGCCGCCCGCATAGCAGGCCAGGCCGATCAGGATGGTGTTCTTGTACCCCAGGCGGCGGATGAGCAGGCCCGCGGGAAGCGCGGCGCAGAAATAGCCGACATAGAATGCGAACTGGATCAGGCTCGCTTCCGTGCGGGTGAGGTCCAGCGCCTTCTGAAACTGCCGGATGAGCACGTCGTTGAGTGCTGCCGCCAAGGCCCAGGAAAAGAACAGCGAGGTGACGAGCGCGAACGCCACCGCATAGCGGCGCTCTATTATCGGCGGTGCTGCAAGGAACGCGCGACTGGCCATCTCAGATTTCCTCCCCCGAGGCAGAGCGGGTTGTGCTCTTTTAAATTTGCGTATTTAAAATACAAGTTCATAGAGAAAAACAATAGCAGGATAGCCCGATGATCGCGACCTCGACCAGTGATTTTCGTCTGGCGGCACGCCGGCGGCTGCCGCGCTTCCTGTTCGACT
Source organism: Sphingomonas sp. NPDC092440 (assembly GCF_044754985.1). Taxonomy (NCBI): domain Bacteria; kingdom Pseudomonadati; phylum Pseudomonadota; class Alphaproteobacteria; order Sphingomonadales; family Sphingomonadaceae; genus Sphingomonas; species Sphingomonas sp. NPDC092440. Next base: position 67,234 of record NZ_JBIVQA010000009.1, read on the forward strand.
ATATCGATGGCGGGTCCGGGGCGGAAACCACGCTGCGGCGCAACGAGGCTGATCTGGAAGCCCTGGCGGTTCGCCAGCAGGTGCTGCGGGACGTGCGGGACGTCGATCTGTCGTGCACCCTGTTCTCCCAGCGGCTCGCGTTGCCGATCATGCTGGGGCCGGTCGGCCTGGCGGGGATGTACGCCCGCCGCGGCGAGGCGCAGGCCGCGCGCGCGGCGGCGGATCGGGACATACCCTTTTGCCTCTCCACGGTGTCGGTCTGCGCGCTGGACGAAGTGGCTGCCGCGTCGTCGAGACCGATCTGGTTCCAGCTCTATGTCATTCGGGACCGCGGCTTTATGCGGGATCTGCTCGCCCGCGCCAAGGCGCAAGGCGTGCGCACCCTGGTGTTCACGGTCGACATGCCCGTCCCGGGGATGCGGCGCCGGGACGGGCATAGCGGCCTTTCCGGGCCATGGGGCGGGATGCGGCGGCTCGTGCAGGCGGCGGGGCGGCCCGGCTGGGCGTGGGACGTCGGCATTCGCGGGCGGCCGCACATCCTCGGCAATGTCGCCCCCGTGCTCGGCAAGGCGAGCGGGCTGGAGGATTTCATGGGCTGGCTCGCCGCCAATTTCGATCCGGCGGTCCAGTGGCGCGACCTGGAATGGATCCGCGAGGCCTGGGAGGGGGATTTGATCGTCAAGGGGATATTGGACCCCGGGGATGCCAGCGACGCGGTGCGGCTCGGAGCCGATGGCATCGTCGTTTCCAACCATGGCGGGCGCCAGCTCGACGGCGCCCTTTCGACGGCGCGTGCGCTGCCCTCGGTGGTGGAGGCGGTCGGGGATCGGCTCACCGTCCTGGCCGATTCCGGCATACGGTCCGGCGCCGACGTCGTACGCATGCTCGCGCTGGGCGCGCGCGGAGTCCTGCTGGGGCGTGCCTGGGCCTATGCGCTGGCCGCGGCGGGCGAGGCCGGCGTCGCCCGCCTGCTCGACCTGTTCGCGGCGGAGATGCGCGTCACGCTTGCATTGGCGGGCGCGCGCACGATTGCGGACGTCGACAGGTCGCTGCTGGACGTCCGCTAGGTTGGGACCCCAAACAAGTATCTGATTTTCTACCGTCATCCCGGCCTTGCGCCGGGATCCCGCTTCTTCTTGCGCTGGCGAGGCAGCGGGACCCCGGCTCAAGGCCGGGGTGACGAAGGAAGAATATGAGGCCTCAACCTAGGCGCTCGCCGACCGTGCCTCTTCAGGCCGCCTGCCCGCGGCCCGGCACATATTGGTATCGCGTAAGCGTCTCCGGCTTCATTTCGATCGAGAAGCCCGGCCTTTCGGGCGGCATATAGGCTGCCGACCGGATCACGCAGGGATCGACGAAATGCTCATGCAGATGGTCGACATATTCGATCACGCGGCCGTCGCGCGTGCCGGCGAAGCAGAGATAGTCGATCATCGCGAGATGCTGGACATATTCGCACAGGCCGACGCCGCCGGCATGCGGCCAGACGGGCAGGTCGTATTTCGCGGCCATCAGCAGCACCGCCAGAACTTCGTTGACGCCGCCGAGGCGGCAGGCGTCGATCTGCACCACGTCGATCGCATAGCTCATGATGAACTGCTTGAAGAGAATGCGGTTCTGGCACATCTCGCCGGTCGCGACCTTCACGGGGGCGATGCCGGCGCGAATATGGACGTGCCCGAGCACGTCGTCGGGGCTGGTCGGCTCCTCGATGAACAGGGGCTTCGCAAAGGCGAGGGCATTGACCCAGTCGATCGCCTGCTCGACTTCCCAGACCTGGTTGGCGTCGATCATCAGCACGCCATCGGGGCCCAGCACTTCCCGCGCGATCGCGACGCGCCGCACATCGTCCGCCTGGTCGACGCCGACCTTGAGCTTGATATGGCGGAAGCCGGCATCGACGGCTTCCTGTGCCAGGCGGCGCAGCTTCGCGTCGTCATAGCCCAGCCAGCCGGCCGAAGTGGTGTAGCAGGGATATCCCTCGGCCCGGAGCAGTTCGATCCGCGCCTCCTTGTCGGCGGCGCGGGCTTCCAGCAGGGCGAGAGCCTCTTCCGGCGTGATGCAGTCGGTGATGTACCGGAAGTCGATCGCCCGCACGAGCTCGGCCGGCGACATGTCCGCGACCAGCCGCCATACCGGCTTGCCCTCCGCCTTGGCCCAGAGATCCCAGACCGCGTTGACGATCGCTCCGGTCGCGAGATGGATGGCGCCCTTGTCGGGGCCGATCCACCGCAGCTGGCTGTCGCCGGTGATGTGCCGCCAGAACGCTGCGGGCTCGGCGCGGATCGCGTCGAGCGACTGGCCGATCACCAGCGGGCGCAGCGCTTCGATCGCCGCGACGCAAACCTCGTTGCCGCGGCCGATGGTGAAGGTGAGGCCGTGTCCGGTGAGCGCGGGCGTGTCCGTCTCCAGGATCACATAGGCCGCGGAATAGTCGGGATCCGGATTCATCGCATCCGAACCGTCCAGGGAAAGGCTGGTGGGAAATCTGATATCCAGCACACGCAGGCCGGTGATCACGGTCATTGGTTGGTTTTCTCCGTGACAGGGGAGATCATGTGTCAAGCACGGAGCCTTCCATATTCAACCGCAGTAATTTTGTATATGGAAATATGATTTCTAGATAAAATTGCGTCCCTTAAGGCCTTGACCTCCCTGCTGGCGTGCGATCGCCGGCGCTGCCCGACGGGGGCTTTCCGCATTCATCCAGGATGCCGAAGCGCATGCCGGCAAAGGCGCGCGCGTGCACGCGGCGAGCGAAGAGCGGCGGCGCTCTGCCAGTCGCGAAGGCGGAATCCCGAAATGTCTTTTCATGCGCGGCGTCGTGCCGCGCGGGGCCTAGCCGGCCTTGCGGCTTCTGCGCGGGCGCTTGGGTTCGGGCACGGAGAGGCTGGGCACCACGGGCGCCTCTTCCCGATCATACCAGCCCAGGACGGTCGATATGTCGAGCGCGGTGGCCTTCAGGAGTGCCAGCGTCTCGTCGACCGACAGATGCGGGGCATCGTCGATCGCCGCCAGGAACGGAATGGTGAGCGCCGCGACGACCTGGCCGCTGAACCCGAAGATCGGGCAGGAAAGGTCCGAGACGGCGGCCAGCCGCGAGCTGGCGATGGATTCATGTCCCTGCGCGCGCACGTCGGCCAGCCGCTTGGCGAGCTTGCGCGACGGCGCTTCGCCAAGCACATCCGGCCAGCTCGCCTCGTCCATGAACGCCAGCAGCACATGGCCCGAGCAACTGGTCTCCAGCGCGATGTCGGTGCCGAGGCGAACCGCGAATCCGGTGGGGCCCGGGCTTTCCTGGCGCGCGACGATCAGCCCGCGTCCGCCATTGACGACCACGAGATGGCAGGATTGCATCGTCGCTGCGGCCAGCGCGCGCATCCGGGACGCCGCGACATAGGTGAGCTCCTGCGCGGGCGTGGCGCGGTGCGCCAGCTCGAGCAGCTTGTAGGTGACGCGATACCGGTCGCTCGCGGCCTCCTTGTGCAGCCATCCCCGGCGATCCAGGGCAACGACCACGCGGAACAGCTCGCTGACCGAGCGCCCGAGCCGTTGGGATATCTCGGTGATGGTCAGCCCGAACGGCTCGTCGCCGAGCAGCTCGATCACATCGATGCCCTTCTCCAGCGCGGGCGCGCTATAGTTGGGCGAGGCGCTCTCCCCGGCCGATTTGGTTCTCCTGGTGGCGGGCTTGATCTGCGATGCGGGCTTCGGCGGCATCGGCCTAGGCTAGCGCAGCGCGGGCGGCTTGTCATGCCCCACGCAAGGGAGATGCCTCCATTGGCGTGCTTTCGCCGGGTTCAGTCCACCACGAGAAGATGGAAGGTCCGTGCGGCGGGCATGATCACGGCGCGTGCGTTGGCCGCGAGCGCGTCCCGGTCGACGATCTCGGGGTCCTGCACGACCACGCGAATCCGGCCGGGCCGATGCGATGTCTCGACGAGATTTGCCGCGCCGCCCAGCGCCGCCGCGATGGCGGCCGGAAGCGGAGTTCCGGCTTCCGTGTCCGGCTGCACCGGTGCCGCCGGGGCGGGGCGCCCGACGAAGTCGCGCATCTCCATGGCCAGCGTGTCCGCGATGCCGCCCACCACGACCTGAAGATTATTGTCCGCCAGCTTGAGGATCCCGCGTGCGCCCAGGGCGCGCAGCGCGGGCTCGTCGAGCGCCGACATGTCCTCGACGCGCAGGCGCAGGCGCGTCGTGCAGGCGTCGATGGTACGCAGATTGCCGGCACCTCCCAGCGCCGCGACGATCGCGCCGGCCCGGTCGCCGGCTGGCGCCACCGCCGGAGCCCCGCCTTCCTCGGCAGCCTCGCGGCCCGGCGTCTTCAGGTCGAACTTCAGGATCGCCCAGCGGAAGAGCCCATAATAGATCGCCGCATAGGCCAGGCCCACGGGAAGGAGGAGCAGGGGATGGGTGGCGCGGCCATAGTTCAGCACATAGTCGAACAGCCCGGCGGAGAAGCCATAGCCCAGCTTCACGTCGAGCAGGTGCATCACGACATGGGCCAGGCCGGTGAGCACCGCGTGCGCGACATAGAGCGCCGGCGCCAGGAACATGAAGCTGAACTCGATCGGTTCGGTCACGCCGGTGAGGAACGAAGTGAGCGCCAGGCTGAGCAGCATCCCGCCCACCGCCTTGCGCCGTTCCGGTGCGGCGGTGTGGTACATGGCCAGGCAGGCGGCGGGCAGGCCGAACATCATGACCGGGAAGAAACCGCTCATGAAGGCGCCGGCGCTGGGATCGCCCGCGAAGAACCGCGTCAGGTCGCCGGTCTTCCCGGCATATTCGCCCACGACGAAATAGGCGATGTTGTTGAGGATATGGTGCAGGCCGGTGACGATCAGCAGCCGGTTGAGCACGCCGAACGCGAACAGGCCCCAGCCGCCCGCCGCGACGACGACGCGGCTCAGCTCGTCAATGCCTCCGCTGATCCAGTCATAGGCCGGGCCGAGCAGCGCCCCGATCGCCAGGCCGACGATGCCGGCGACGATCGGCACCAGGCGCCGGCCGCCGAAGAAGGCGAGATAGTCGGGCAGCCTGGCGGTCGAGAAGCGGTTGTAGCACGCGCCGCCGACCAGCCCGGCGACGATGCCGATCGGAACCTGCAGCTTGGCGATCGTCGCGGCTTTCCATGCCGCGGAGAGCGTGGCGGCGATGGCTTCGCCCGTACCGGGAGGGATCGCTGCCGGCGGGACCGCGAGGAAAACCTGGGCGGCATTGCCGATCACCAGATAGCAGACCACGCCCGCCATGGCCGCCGCGCCGTTGCCGTCGCGCGCGAAGCCCGTCGCGACTCCGACGGCGAAGAGCAGGCCGATATGCGCGAAGATCGCGTCGCCCGCCGCGCTCATGAAGGGGAGGTCGAGCAGATCGGCCTGGCCGAGCCGGAGGAGCAGGCCGGCGATCGGCAGCACCGCGATCGGCAGCATGAGCGCGCGGCCGAGCGGCTGGAGGAAGGTGAGGGGGGACTTCATGCGGAGAGCTCCTCGGCGAACCGGCGCGCCAGTGCCCGGACCTCGGCGGCGGAGGCGCAGGCCAATGCCTGGCGGGCATGGTCGGTTGCTGCCGTGAGGGTGAGCGTGGTGACAAGGGCCTTGGTGACGGCCAGCTGCGCCGGGGGGACGGAAAGCGTGCGCACGCCCAGGCCGATCAGGATGGGCGCCGCCATGGGATCGGCGGCGAGTCCGCCGCAAACGCTGACCGGCGTCGATCCCGCCCGTGTGCAGGTCTCCGCGATCAGCCGCAGGACCGCGGGATGCAGGCCATCGAGCATTGCGGCGACCGCGGCATTGCCGCGATCCGCCGCCAGCGCATATTGGGTAAGGTCGTTGCTGCCGATCGACAGGAAATCGGCCTCGGCGGCGATGAGGTCGGCGCCGATCGCCGCGGCGGGCGTCTCCACCATCGCGCCCAGCGCCACCGCCTTGTCGCCGCGCAGCTTGTCGAGCACCGCGCGCACCGCGGCCATCTCGCCGGCGCTGGCGACCATCGGGACCATGATGCGCAGGGGCCCCGGCGCGGTCAGGCTGAGGATCGCCGAAAGCTGGGCTTCGAGTATCTCGGGGCGGGACAGCGCGACGCGGATGCCGCGAAGCCCCAGCGCCGGATTCTCTTCGGCTGGAAGTGCGAGATAGGGGGCGGGCTTGTCGCCGCCGACGTCCAGCAGCCGCACCGTGACCGGCCGTTCGGGCAGCGCGGCGAAGATGGCGCGATAGGTCGCGCTCTGCTCGTCGATATCGGGAGCGGCGGTGCGCTCGAGGAACAGGAATTCGGTTCGCAGCAGCCCGCAGCCGTCCGCGCCGGCCGCCATCGCCGCCTGCGCATCGGCGACGGAGCCGCAATTCGCCTGCACCGAGACGGGCACGCCGTCGGCCGTTGCGACGGCGGCGGCGCCGATCGTCCGGGCGCGCGCCTCGACGGCGGCGCGGCGCGCCATCGCGGTTTCCAGCCCGGCGCGGGCGTGCGCATCGGGGTCGACACGCAGGAAGCCGGCGTTGCAATCGATCAACAGGCTGGTGCCCTCGGCCACCGCTTCGAGCGGCGCGCCAAGGGCCACGATCATCGGCAGGCCGATACCGGCCGCGAGAATGGCGACATGCGCGGTGGGGCCACCCCGCACGAGCGCGATGCCCGCGATCCGGCCGGTGTCGAGCGCGGCGAACTGGGAAGGCAGCAGGTCGTCGGCGAGCAGGATCGCGCCCGCCGGGGGCTGGGCCATGTCCGCCCGGGTCCCGAGTATCGCATGGGCGATCCGCTCGCCCACGTCGAGCAGATCGGCGCCCCGTTCCGCGATCCGGCTCTCGCCGGAAGCGCGCAGGATTCCCGCCTGCGCCTCCGCCGCCGCGAGGATCGCGAATGCCGCGCCTTCGCCCAGGTCGATCCGTGCCAGCGCCGCGTCGACGAGGCTGGGGTCTTCCAGGATCGCCCGATGCGCGGTGAATATGTCCGCCACCTGCCCTTCGCCCTCGGACGCTGCCTCGAGCTCGGCCCATACCGCGCCGATCCCCCGCACCAGGTTGCTCCGCTCGGTCAGGACGCCCGCGCCCAGGCGGACCGGGGCGGGCCGATTGGCGCGCAGCCAGCAGGCAGGGCCGATCGCCATGCCCGGCGCGGCGCCGACTCCGCCGATGGCGCCTTCGGGCACGATGCTCTCCGTTCGCGCGACGGCGGCGGCGGGCAGGTCGGTATCGTGTTGCAGCACCTCCAGGACGCGCGTCACGGCCTCCCCGGCATCGGGGCCGCGCGCCACGATGGTCACCGTGGCGCCATGCCGCAGGCCCAGTCCGAGCATCGCGATCGAGCTCGCCGCGGAGGCCCGCCGCTCGCCATGCTCCAGAACGACTTCCGCCCGCAATTCGCGAAGCGCGGTGGCGATCCGCGCGGCGGGGCGGGCGTGAAGGCCGTGCGCGAGCGCGACGACGGTATCGCGTCGCGTTGCCTCGCCCGCCGCGGCCACGGGGCCGGCGCTGTCATTGGCCGCGGTGCGTGCGCCGATCCGCAGCACCGTCTCGCCGACCGCCACCATGCCGCCGGTATGTCGCGCCAGAATGTCGACGCCCGGGCCGGTCACGATGATCGGCGTGGCGGCGGCGCTTGCCCGCAAGGCCAGCCGATCGAGGTCGAAGCGGACCAGCGGATCGCCGGCCGCAACCGTGGCGCCGGGCGATACGAGGACATCGAACCCCTGGCCCGCCATGCCGACACTGTCGATCCCGATGTGCATGAGCAGCTCCACGCCCTCGGCAAGGGTGAGCGCCACGGCGTGGCCGGCGGCATGAATGGACGAGATCGTTCCCGCGCACGGAGCGTGCAGCGTGTCGCCGACCGGCTCGATCGCGAGCCCGTCCCCGACCATGCCCTGGGCGAACACCGGATCGGGAATCTTCTCCAGCGGAATCACCCACCCGGCGAGCGGCGCGCCGAGCTCGACTTCGATCATCATCGTTTCCCTTTGTCCTCGGTGCCTTTGCCCTCGGTGCCTTTGCCCTCGGTGATCGTCACCGCGCCGGCCAGGCCGCTGGTCTGGCCAGGCTCGAACCGAACCAGCAGCGCCACCGTCCGTGGCCCGTCTCCCGCGGGCCACGCCATGGCGACGGGGCCGGGCGCCGGCGCGGGCTTCGTCGCCGCAAGATTGCCGTCCACCCATATCTCCGCCTGGCCTGCGATGGCGGCGAACCGGAGCGTGCCGCCCGCGCGGCGAACGGCGCGGCGCGGCATGACGTTCGCGCGATAGACGCGCCAGCCCGCGCCGGCATCCGCCGGGGTGCGGTCTCCCGGCGAGACGAACGCCCATGCATTGTTGTCGCCGTCACGCGGGGCCAGCGCGGGATCGGGGCGCCCGGACAATAGCGGCGAGCGCCGCCAGGCCGCGATCGACTGAAGCTGTTCTTCCACCGCGACTTGCGGGCGGGGTGCGCGGGCCATCTTCTCCACCGTCGCCATCGTCGCGCGGAGCGACGCGCCCGCGGCGCGTACCAGCAGCGGCCCGGTGCCGGGATCCGCCCGCACAAGGACCTGCGCAAGCCCATGGAAGAGCGCGCGGGAAGGCGCCTTTTCGGAGGCATGGCTGTTGGGATCGCCATTGCCCACTCCGATGATCGTGCCGCCGCGCACCGTGAAATGGGCGAGGCAATCGGCATCGGGCACATGGCGCCCCAACCGGTCGACCGCGTCGAGGGTGAACGGCTGAACATCCTCGCCGTCCGCCGCCATCTTTCGCCGTGCCGGCGTCAGCCTGAGCGCGACGGGCTCGCCCACGGTCTCGTGCACGGCGTGCGCGACCTCGCGACCGCCACGGCGGGCGATCGCCTCGATCCGCCCGGGCGCATAGGGTAATGTCCATTCGTTCCCGTTGATGCGATCGACGCGCGCCTCGCCGATCGTCCGGCCATTGAGGCGCAGCTCCACGCTGTCCGCATTGCTCGTCACCAGCAGCTTCAGGGGCTGGCCTTCGCGTCCCGGCCAGGTCCAGTGGGGAGCGATCGCCACCACGGGGATGTCGTCGCGCCACTGGGCGCGGCGAATGTCATAGGCGGTCTTGGGAAAGCCGCAGAGATCGAGGATGCCGAAGAAGCTCGATGTCGTCGGCCATGCGAAGGGCGTCGGCTCGCCATGATAGTCGAAGCCGGTCCACACGAAGCCGCCCGCGACGAAGGGGCGGGCGGCGATCTCGGCCCAGCTGCGCCGATGGGTCGCCCCCCAGTCGGCCGCTTCGGTGTCGAGCGAGGACAGGACATGAGCGGCGGGATCGCTGGCAAAGGCGCCGCGCGTCATCATCGCGCTGGTGTCCTCCGAGCTGAGGATCGGCTTGCCCGGGTTCAACCGGTGGTAGCGGTCATAGTCGTTGGGATAATAGTTGAACCCCATGACGTCCACGACCTGCGACACGTTCTCGGGATCGTAGAAAGCGCCGTTCATGGCGGCGGTGGTCGGCCGATGGGGGTCGAGGCGCCGAACCGCGGCGACCATCCGGCGGACCATCTGCACGCCGGCATGGGTGCCCTGCATCGGCTCCTCGTTGAACACGGACCAGAGCATCACGCTCGGATGATTGCGGTCGCGCCGGATCATCCATTCGAGCTGGGCGAGATAGTCGGGTGCCGGATTGAACTGCCGGTTCTCGGCCATCACCAGGAAGCCCATCCGGTCGGCAAGGTCGAGCAGCTCGGCGGCGCAGGCATTGTGCGAGCAGCGGATGGCGTTGCAGCCCATGTCCTTCAGCCGCGCCAGGCGCCAGGCGAGCAGCGTGTCGGGCACGGCGACGCCAACGCCGGCATGGTCCTGGTGGAGGCAGACACCCTTGAGCTTGAGGTGCCGGCCGTTGAGCGACACGCCCAGATCGGGATCGAACGCGATCGTGCGAAAGCCGATGGCCAGGCGGCGCTCGTCGGCGGGAGCACCTGGCCGGATGACGCGGACCTCGAGAATATGAAGCGCCGGATCCTCCAGCGACCAGAGGCTCGGCCGTCCGGCGGCGAGCGTCAGCCTGGTCTCCCCGCGCTCGAGCGGAGCGATCCGCGCGCCGGCGCGTGCCTGCGCGATCTCTCGCCCTTCGGGGGTGCGCAGCACCGCTTCGACCATCGCCTCGGCCGCGTCCGGCGCGACGCTTTCGAGCATGACCGAGACGGGCAACAGCCATTGGCCGTCCTCGCCGCGCACCGGGCTGGCATGGATGCCGTCCGTCGCGATCGATACCGCCGGGCGCCGTGCCAGCCATGCATGGCGATAGATGCCGGCGCCTTCGTACCACCAGCCTTCCATCACGGTCGCGTCGACCCGCACCGCGATGACGTTCAGGGCGTCGCCGAACCGGGCAAAGGGCGTGATGTCGATATAGATGCCGGTATAGCCGGACCAGCTATGGGCGACGACATTGCCGTTGATCCAGATGGTGGCATTGGTGGCGATCGCGCCGAACTGCACTTCCAGCCGCTTGCCGCGATCCGCCTCGTCGAGCCGGAACGCGCGCCGGTACCAGCCGATGCCGCGCTTGCGATAGCCCTGGCTGACATTGGCGGTCTCGACGACGGGCTGGAACGAGGCCCAGTCGTGCGGCAGCGTGACCTGTTGCCAGTCGCTGTCGTCGAAATCGGGTGCCGCGGCGCCCGGCGCGGTGCCGGCCTTCACGCTCAGATAGGTGTCGTTGTGCGTCACCGGGGCAGCGGCCGGCACTTCGCCTTCGTGAAAGCGCCAGCCGAGATCGAAGCAGGTCCGCGACGGATCGCTCTCGGGCAGGGGCGGGGGCAGCGCATCGCTCGGCGGCGGCATGGGCGGCCCGAATTCGGCGGCGGAGACATGCAGCGCCGCCATCGCCGGGGCGCCGGCCAATGCCGTCGCGATCCCGGCCGAGCCGCCAAGCAGGGCGCGCCGCGTGCAGCTCATGCGGCGCGCCTGCCGCCGATCCAGGTCCCGCGCGGCCTGAAGTGGCGATCCAGCTGCACCCAATCGGCGCGGAGACCCGGCGCCAGCGCCCCGCGTTCCCGGTCGAGCCCCAGAAAGGCAGCAGGATTGTTCGATGCCAGGGCCGAGGCGGTCTCGCCGGCCAGGCCGAGCATCGTCACGCAGTTCGCGACGGCGCTCGCCATGTCGAGATCGGCGCCGGCCAGCGTGCCGTCATCATAATAAGCCTTGCCGTCGGCGACGCGGATCTGCCGGCCCTGGAGCACGAAGTCCTTCTCGCGCGCGCCGACCGAAGGCATGGCATCGGTGACGAGCATCATCCGCTCGGTTCCCCGTGCGCGCAGGGCGATGCGCAGCATGGCGGGCGAGACGTGCACGCCATCGACGATCAGCCCGCACCAGGGCGCGGGATCCTCGAGCGCCGCGCCCGCGATCCCGGGCTCGCGGTGATGCAGCGGCGGCATGGCGTTGAACAGGTGCGTGACTCCCGTAACGCCGGCCCCGAACGCGGCCAGCGCTTCCGCATAGCTCAGATCGGTATGGCCGGCGCTGACCCGGACTCCGGCGGCGACCAGCGCCGCGATCATGCCGGCATCCGCGCGTTCGGGCGCGAGCGTCACCATGACGACGCCGCGATGCGGCCTGGTCAGCAGCGCCACCATTTCCGCATCGAGCCGGCGGAAATGCGCGGAATCATGAATGCCCTTGCGTGCGGCGGAAAGGCACGGTCCCTCGATATGGATGCCGACGACGCCCGCTATGCCCGCGGCGATTGCCGCATCGCTCGCCGCAAGGGCCTGGGCGATGCGATCGGGGCGGTCGCTGATGAGCGTGGGAAGGAAGGCCGTGGTTCCGAAGGCGGCATGAGCGGTGCCGATCCTGGCGATGCCCTCCACGCTGGTATCGTCGTTGAACAAGGTTCCGCCGCCGCCATTGACCTGGGTGTCGACAAAGCCGGGCATCAGCCATCCGCCGTCCAGGTCGATCGTGTCGCCGGTCATTGCCCGTTGCCGCGAGAGCGCCGTGATGCGGCCCTGCGCGACATGGATCTCCGCGCCTTCCCAGGTCCGTCCGTCGACGACGATCTTGCCGTTGCCGAAGCGATAGGCGCTCATTGGGTCCGGGTGACCTTGGCGAGATAGGGGGGCTGGTCGGGATCGAGCCCGCGAGCGCGGGACAGCTGCTCGACCAGGCCGTAGAAGCTGGCCAGCTGGAGGATCGGCTCGAGCGCCGGATGCGCGGCCTCGGCGGGCAGGGGTGAAGCCGCTCCGGCGCGTGCCGTCAGCACGATCGCGCCGCGCGCCCGGAATTCCTCCGCCATCGCGGCGACGCCGTCGCCCGCGGTATCGGAGGTGGCGAACGCCAGGATCGGAAAGCCGGGGCCGATAATGGTCATCGGCCCGTGGCGGACCTCCGCGGAGCTGAACGCCTCCGCCTGGATCGCGCAGGTCTCCTTGAACTTGAGCGCAGCTTCCTGCGCGACGGCGAAGCCATAGCCGCGCCCGAGGACGAACATCTGCCGGGCCGTCGAAAGCGAAGCGACGCCGGCACTCCAGTCGAGCGCTACCGCGCGGGCCAGCGCCTCCGGCAGCGCCTCGACGCCCGCGGCGAAATCCGCGTCGCCCGACCAGGCTGCCACCAATGCTGCCATGGCCACCATGGCCGCGACGCAGGACTTGGTCGCCGCGACGGAGCGCTCCGGTCCGGCCCATAGGGGCAGCAGCGTATCGGCGCGCAGCGCAAGCGGGGATTCCGCGTCATTGACCAGCGCGGCCACCGGGATGCCGGCATCCCGCCAGGCGTCGACCGTCGCGAGCAGGTCCGGGCTGCGGCCGGACTGCGAGATCGCGATGCACAGGGCGTCGTCCGTCGCGACGCGCGCCGCGAACACCGATGCCACCGACGGGGCCAGGGACGCGACCGGCACGCCGATCATCGTCTCGATCAGATATTTCCCATAGGTCGCCGCATGGTCCGAGGATCCGCGGGCGCAGGTGCCGACGAGATGGAGCGGCCGGTTGCGCAACCGCTCCCCCAATGCGCGGAACGCCTCGCGGTTCTCCGCGAGCTGCCGGGCGGCGGTCGTCGGAATTTCCTGGGTCTCGCGCTGCATGAGGCTCGGCGCGGTCGAGATGCTGGTCGTCGTCACTGGCTAGAGATCCGTCAGTTCGGCGACGAAGTCATAGGTGTCGCCGCGATAATAGGACTGGGTGTATTCGACCGGCCGGCCGTCGCGCAGGAAGCCGCACCGCTCGATCAGCAGTCCCGGCGTGCCGGGCTCGACCCGGAGCAGGCGCGCCTGGGAGCCGGTGAACGGCACCGCGCGCAGCCGCTGCAGCGCGCGCACCGGGCGATGGCCGGTGTGGGCGAGCGCCGCGTACAGCGATTCCGAAACGTCCTCGATACCGCCCAGGCAATAGCTGGGAACGGTCGAGAACTCGACCGCCATCGGCGCGTCGTCGGCGATCCGGACGCGGTGAAAGCGCAGCACCGGCGCCCCGGGCGACAGGTTGAGCTGCATCGCCTCGGCGGGGGTGACCGCTCCCGCGGCCCGGAGGATCCAGGCGCTGCTGGCCACCTGGCCGCGGGCGGCCATCTCCTCGGAAAAGGAGCTGATCCGGGAGAAATTCTGCTCGATGCGGCGAGTCACCGTCGTGCCGGCACCCTGTTTGCGCGTGAGCAGCCCGTCTTCCGCCAGCTCGGCGATGGCCTTGCGAATGGTGATGCGCGACACGCCATATTCGGCCGCGAGGTCGCGCTCGGGCGGCAAGGCGGCACCGGCCTCGAGCCGCCCCTCCGTGATGGCCCGGCGCAGCAATTGCGCGAATTGTGCGTACAGCGGCTTGCGGTCGCGAGGTAGAAGCTCGCCCAGCCGCGCGTGCCCGCCCGGCCGGGCCAGGGGCGCTGGCGCGGTGCGCGTCCCGGCGTTCCGCAAGGCAACGCCGGCGGTCATGCCGCGATCGCCGCCGCGGGCCGGCTCGGGCGGAAAGCGCGCATCGCCCCCGGGCGGTTCGGCAAGAGACCAATTCCGCCGCCCGCGAGATCATGGCGGAAGCGCCGCGACCGCGCGATCGGGAACTGCGCAGACATGCCCGTGTCGTTCATTTTTCCTCTCATCCGGCTCGAATCGCCCGGCGCAACATCAGGGGAAATTAGGCAAATGCCATGCTTCATTTTCATACACAAAACAAATTTCCAAAAATCCATTGCGTGATTGGTTCGTTCGTGGTTACACAATGGTCCCAAGGCGCCCCGGAGCTCGGATTCGACAGAATCGGCCAGGAGAGGCGTCAGAGAGACGTTCTGTATCCGCAGGGAATCTTGGGCTGGCGCCGCCGGCCACGCGATGCAAACGAGGGGGGTTAGTCAATGAATCTACGTCTTGAGTTCCTGATCGGCACTGCGCTCACCTGCGTCGCGATGCCTGCCTTCGCGCAGGATGCCGTGCCGTCGCAGCGTGAAGACGCTGCCAGCGGCGAGATCGTCGTCAACGGTATCCGCAAGAGCCTTCAGGACGCGATCGAGACCAAGCGGCGCGCCGATTCCATCGTCGACGTGATCAGCGCCGAGGATGTCGGCAAGCTGGCCGACAGCAACGTCGCCGAGTCGCTCGCCCGCCTGCCCGGCGTGACCGTCGACCACCAGTTCGGCGAGGGCGAGCAGCTGTCGATCGCTGGCGTGGAGCCGGCGCTGAACCGGCTGACCATCGATGGCCACTCCGTCGCCTCCGCCGATTGGGGTGGCAACCCGTCCGATCGCTCCAGCCGTTCGTTCAACTACTCGCTGCTCTCGCCCACGATCATCAGCCAGGCCGTGGTCTACAAGACGCCCGAGGCGCGCCTCCAGGAGGGCGCGATCGGCGCCAGCGTCGACATCGTCACGCGCAAGCCGCTGGATCTCCAGCCGAACACCGTGGCGGTGACGGGCGGCGGCGAATATAACAGCCGGGCGAAGCGCGGGAGCTTCCGCGGCTCGGCGCTGTACAGCTGGCGCAATGACAGTGGCACCATCGGTTTCCTGGGCGCGGTCAACTACGACAAGGAGCAGCTCAGCCGGGCAGGCTCCGCGGTCTATTGGTACCGCACTGGCGACGCGCTCCTCGAGCGCTATGCCCGCGACGGCTCCGGCAACATCATCTATGGCGCGGACGGCCGCGTGCCCGGCGGCCCGACGCTGAACGGCCAACTGCCGAACGCGGCGATGATCGCCGAGTTCAGCAAGGCGCGCGTGGCGTCGTTCCTCGCGCGCGAATTCTTCCGTCAGGAGCGCGAGCGCATCGGCTTCTCCGGCGCGCTCCAGGTCCGTCCCGCCGACAATCTGACGCTCACCGCGACCGGCCTCGTCATTCGCGGCAACTACGACAATCTGTCGAACTCCGAATATACCTATGGCTATGAAGGGTCGCTCCTGCAGAGCGCGACCTATGCGAACGGGATGGTGACCTCGGCGACCTTTGCCGGCATCACCGGGAATGGCGCCACCGGCCAGCTCGACACCAATTTCCGCCGGACCCGCGTCAAGAACGACTCGCTTGCGCTGATGTTCGACTGGAAGCCGGGCGCGTGGGAGATCACGGGGAATTTCGGCGCGACCCGTGCGTCGGGCGGCAAGGATCCCGAATATCTGCTCGACTTCCGCACGCGGCAGGGCTTCACGTCCGGCACCAACGGCAGGAATACCAATGTCAACTGGCAGTTCCCGGCGAGCGACGCGTCGCGCTGGCTGAGCAATTTCACCGCGCTTGGTGGCGAGAACCAGAGTGAGCCCGCGGTGCTGGCGGCCAATGGCGGCAGGCCGTTCTTCGGCCGGCAGATCGGCGGCATCACCTTCGCCGAGAAGACGCGGGACCAGGAACTGTTCGGCCAGGTCGACGTCGCTCGCGCCGTCAATCTCGGCCCGATCAACAAGATCCTGTTCGGTGCACGCTTTGCCAGCCACACCAACAGCAGCACTACCCTTGGCGGCGCCGCGTTCACCAACCAGAACTTCACGCTCGCCGATCTGAACCCCTATGTCCTCGACGCCGAACTGTACAACGGCCTGGGCGTGAGCGGGAACGGTACGCCTTACGCCACGCTCGACAGCGACGCGATCCGGCGGACCTTGGAGAAATACGGCACGATCAACGTGAACCGCGGCTTGTCCAAGGACCAGTATTTCCGCGTCCGGGAGAATATCCTCTCCGGCTATGTGCAGGCCAATTTCGAGGCGGGCCGCTTCCGGGGCAATGTCGGCGGGCGCTACGTCTTCACGCGCGATCGCTCGCAATTCTACGTCCAGAGCGGCGGCATCTTCGCGCCGACCACCGTCACCACCGACGACAACCGCTTCCTGCCGGCGGCCAACCTGATCTTCCAGGCCGGCGAGAATGTCGTGCTCCGTGGATCGGCCGCGAAGGTGATCGCCCGCCCGCGCTATTCGGACCTCGCCGGCTCGCTCTCGCTCGATGACACCAGGCGCAGCGGCAGCGGTGGCAATCCGAACTTGAAGCCCTATGCGGCGACCAATTTCGGCCTCTCGGCGGAATGGTATTTCGCGCGCGCGAGCTATATCTCCGCCGAGATCTTTTATCGCGACGTGTCTAACTATATTGGCAACGAGACGCAGGACGGCGTTCAGATGACGAACACCGTTACCGGCCGGACTCAGACCTATTCGATCTCGCGCCCCGTCAATGGCGGCAAGGCGAAGGTCACCGGCTTCTCGCTAACGGCCAATGCCAATCTGATCTGGGGCTTCGGCATCCAGTCGAACTATACCTTCACCGATGCCGATACGGGCCTGCCGACCGGCCTGCCGTTCCTCTCGCGCGACGTCTTCACGATCGTACCCTATTTCGAGAAGGGCCCGTTCCAGGCGCGCGTCAGCTACAATCGGCGCTCGAAATATTTCTACCGCTTCGGCCGGCAGCAGTCGCAGGACTATACCGACGGCTATCGCCAGCTCGACGCGTCGGTCTCGGTCAACCTGACGGACAAGCTGCAGGTCAGTGCCTCGGCGTCGAACCTGCTCGACGAAACCTATTATCAGTATAGCTCGGATCCGAAGTTCCCGACGGCGGTGTACAAGAATGGTCGCGTGTATTCGCTGAGTGCGTCGCTGCGCATGTAAGCGCGTTACGGGCGCGGCGGCGTTGTTGCCGCGCCCCGTTTACCTGGGTGTTCCCTGATGCCGGTGTCTCTCCAAGTCTGGCATTCAACCTCGCCGCCCGCGGTACGCTGCGGGCGGCTTTTTGTGCGCTTTGGTACTCTTCGCGAAGCCCGGCGCAGCTGCAGGAAAGGATTCTTCCCGATGAATGGACGCCGTCGCGCCGATATGGTCCTGCTGGCGTCGCTGGCCCTCGGCATGCCGGGCGTGGCGGCGGCGGATCCCTTGCCGCTGGTGCCGCTGCCGGCATCGGTGGTTCCCGCCAGGGGAAGCTTCACCCTGGGCCCGGATACGCGGATCGGGGCGGAGCCGGGCGATCGGGGAGCGGCGTCCGCCGCGCGCCTGCTCGCCGCGCAGTTGAAGCTGGTGCGGGGGATCGCGCTGCTCCAGACCAACGGCAAGGCGACGGTGCGCTTCATCCGCGACCGGCGGATAAAGGGGAAGGAAGCCTATCGGCTGAGCGTGGATGCGGGCGGGGTCACCATTGCCGCATCGGGCGATGCAGGCCTGGTCTGGGGCGCGATGACCCTGGCCCAGCTGGCGAGCCCGGATGGGCGCTTCGGCCAGCCCGCCACCATCTCCGGCGTGGTGATCGAGGACAGTCCGCGCTTCGCCTGGCGCGGGTTGATGGTGGACGTCGCCCGCCATTTCCAGCCGATCGAGGAACTCTACACCATCGTCGACCAGATGGCGGCGGTGAAGCTCAATACGCTGCACCTGCACCTTACCGACGATCAGGGCTGGCGCTTCGAAGTGAAACGCTATCCAAGGCTCACCCAGGTCGGGGCATGGCGGCTGCCGCCCTCGGCCGGTGGCCCGGCGGGGAACCCGGTCGGCGGTTTCTACAGCCAGGCGCAATTGAAGGCGCTCGTCGCCCATGCCGCGGAGCGCGGCATCACGATCGTGCCGGAAATCGATCTGCCGGGGCATGCCCAGGCCCTTGTTGCCGCCTATCCCGAATTCGGCGTGTTCGGCGACCGGCCGCCGGTGAGCCATGACTGGGGCGTCAATCCCTATCTGCTCAACCCGGGTCCGGAAGGCGTTGCGTTCGTCAAGACGGTGCTCGACGAGCTTATGGCGGTCTTCCCCGGGACCTATATCCACCTCGGGGGTGACGAGGCCATCAAGGACCAGTGGCAGCGCAGCCCCGTGGTGCAGGCCCAGATCGCCGCGCTCGGCCTGAAGGACGAGAATGGCTTGCAGAGCTGGCTGATCGACCAGTTCGGCGCCTATCTCGCAAGCAAGGGGCGGCGGCTGATCGGCTGGGACGAGATATTGGAGGGCGGCCTGCCGCCTTCCGCCTCGATCATGTCCTGGCGGGGCGAGAAAGGGGCGGTGGAGGCCGCCAATGCCGGCCATGACGTCGTGCTGTCGCCCGCGCCGATCCTTTATCTGGACAGCCTGCAGAGCGACCGTGGCGACGAGCCGCCCGGCCGGATCACGATCCAGTCGCTCGAGACGGTCTATGCCTATGAGCCGTTGCCCACGGGGATCGCTCCGGACAAGGCGCGCCATGTGCTGGGCGCTCAGGGCAATGCGTGGAGCGAATATCTGGTGACGCCCTATCAGGTGCAGCACATGCTGTTCCCGCGCGCGGCCGCGATCGCGGAAATGGGCTGGACTCCCAGGCAGCGGCGCGACTTCGCGGATTTCGTGCCGCGCGTCGATGCGCAGATGGCGCGTTGGCGCCGCGGCGGAGTGGAAGTCGCCGACAGCGGTTTCGCGATCGGCTTCAAGCTCGACGGCACGCGGGGAGAGGCGCTGCGGGGGGGCAGGGCCAGGCTCTCGCTGGCGAGCCAGATCGGGTACGGCACGATCCGCTACACGATCGACGGCAGCGTGCCGCAGGCCTCGTCGCCGGCCTATGCCCAGCCGCTCGACATTGCGTTCGGCACGACGATCCGCGCGGCCGGGTTCCGCGCGGATGGCACGCCGACCGCGGCGCCGCGCAGCTTCGAGGTGACGCGTTCCGCGCTGCTCGCCCGGACCGCGTCCGAGATGGTCGCCTGTCCCAAGGGCGGGCTCGGGCTGCGCGTGCCGCTTGCTTCCGAGGCGAAGGCCAACCAGCCGGCATTCAATGTGAATCTGTTCGACACCTGCACGGCCTATCCCGCCGCGCCGCTCGACATCGCGCGCGGCTTCGTCGTCGATGTCGCGCGGCTGCCGCGCCATTACGGCTTGGCCCATGATTTCAAGGCGGTGCGCGCGCATTATAACGTGACGCCTTTCGGAGAGCTCGTGGTGCAGGTGGGTTGCACGGACAAGGATGCGAAGCCGGTGGTCGCGGCGACGTTCCCGCTCCCGGATCCGGGCACGGCGCCGCAGCGCTTCACTTTCCGTGGGGCGCTGCCCAAGGGGGCGGGCGATCGTGACATCTGCTTCCAGTTCACCGCGCCGACTTCCGGCCCCTTCTATGCCGTCGAGAAGGCGCAGCTGGTGGAGCAGGGCGAATGAAGTGGCTCGCCGCGCTCCTGCTCCTGCTGCTCCCGGCGGGAGCGTTCGCCGCACCGAAGGCGGTGACACGGCTCGACACCGGCTGGCAGGTGCGGATCGCGCCGTCGGACAAGGCAGCCGCGGCGGCGCATCCGCGCGCGGCCCGCTGGATCCCCGCGACGGTGCCCGGCAGTGTGCAGCAGGACCTGATCGCCGCCGGGCTGGTGCCCGATCCCTATCGGGGCACCAATGAGGGCGCGATCCAATGGGCCGGCCTGACCGATTGGGAATGGAAGCGGACCCTGGCGGTAACGCCGGCGATGCTCGCGGCCGGCCATCTCGACCTGGTCTTCGATGGGCTCGACACCTTTGCCGAGGTGCGGGTCAACGGCACGCTGCTGCTCGCGGCGGACAATGCCCATCGCCGCTGGCGTGCGGACGCCAGGCCGCTCCTGCACGCCGGCGACAACGAGATCACCGTGCTGGTCGCCTCGCCGATACGGCGGATGCAGCCGATGGTGCTGGCCGAGGCGCATCCGCTCCCCGGCGAATATGACAGCGCGTTCGGCGATGAGCCGAAGGGGCGCCAGACCTCGCCCTATGTCCGCAAGCCCAAATATCAATATGGCTGGGATTGGGCGCCGCGCATCGTGACCGCGGGCATCTGGCGGGAAGTGCGGCTCGAGCAATGGGACGCCGCCCGGATCGATCGCCTCCGGGTGGAGCAGGAGGCGCTTTCCGATGCCGAGGCGCGCCTGCTGGTGCGGCTCGAGGTGGTTGCGGGAACCCCGGGCGCCCAGCGGGTGCGGCTGGTGGTGACGACGCCGGCGGGCGAAACCCTGGTCGTCGAGCGCGCCATCGTCCTGGCGCCGGGCCGGAATCTGGTCTCCGTCCCGGTCACGCTCGCCGATCCGAAGCGCTGGCAGCCGGCCGGCTATGGCGATCAGCCGCTCTACCGGGTCGAAGCGGCGCTGGAAGGCGCGGACCGTGCCGCCACGCGCATCGGCCTGCGCACCGTCGAGCTGGTGCGCGAGGGCGGTGCCTTCGGTTTTCGCATCAACGGGATTCCCGTCTTCGCCAAGGGCGCGAACCTCATCCCGTTCGACAATTTCCCGGCCCGGGTATCGGCCGGGGCGATGCGGTCGATGCTTGCCGATGCGCGGGCGGCCAACATGAACATGATCCGCATCTGGGGCGGCGGCTATTATCTCGACGACGCCTTTTACGACGCCGCGGACGAGCTCGGGATCCTCGTCTGGCAGGACTTCATGTTCGGGGGGGCGGTGACGCCGCCCGATGCCGCCTTCCGGGACAGCGTGGCGAGCGAGGCCGATGAGCAAGTGGCTCGGCTGGCCAACCATGCCTCGATCGTCCTCTGGGCGGGCAACAACGAAGTGCTGTCGGGCTGGGAGAACTGGTCGGACCGCAAGGCCTTCAAACAGGCTGTCGGCCCCGAGGAGCGCGAGCGGATCGGCGTCGGCATGGCCGTGCTGTTCGACCGGGTGCTGCGCGACGCGGTGACGCGCAACGCGCCGGGGATTCCCTATTGGCCGGGCTCGCCCTCGACCGATTACCGGGGGCCCGTCGACACCGATGCGAGCGGGGACCGGCATTTCTGGGATGTCTGGTCCGGCTCCAAGCCGGTCGAACGCTATCTCGATTCCTGTCCGCGCTTCATGTCGGAATATGGCTTCCAGGCCATGCCCGGGCTCGCGACGATCCGTGAATTCGCCGGTGAAGGGCCGTTCACGCCCGACAGCCCCGTCCTCAAGGCGCACCAGAAATTCCTGGCGGGCGAGGGCAATGCCCGGCTGCAATTCTATATCGACCAGCGCCTGCGCCCCGCGCGCGACTTCGCCGATTTCGTCTATCTCAGCCAGGTGAACCAGGCCCAGGCGATCGAGATGGCGGCGCTTCACCATCGGGTTTGCCGGCCGGTGACGATGGGATCGCTCTACTGGCAGCTCAACGACAGCTGGCCGGGAATCTCCTGGTCGAGCATCGACCATGCCGGCCGGTGGAAGCTGCTGCATTTCGCCGCGCGGCGCTTCTTCGCGCCCCAGGCGATCGTGGCCGAGCACAAGGACGCGGTGACGCGCGTCACCCTGGTATCGGACGCGACCGCGCCGATCGCGGCGCGCTGGCGCGTGCGCGCGATGACGATGGACGGGCAGCCGCTTGGGGAGCGGACCGCCGAGATCAGCCTGTCGCCGCTGGCCGCGACCGAAGTCGCGCGCATCGACGATGCGGCCCTGTTCCGCGATGCGCCGGCCCGGGCCAGCTTCGCGGTGGCCGAACTGCTGATCAACGGGCAGGTCGCGCACCGCATCCTCGTCGAGCGTGCGCCGCCCGGAGAGATGGCCTATCCCGCGCCGGGCCTGCGCGCGGCCTGGAAGGGGGACAGCGTGACCCTTTCGGCCACCGGGCTCGCCCGTGCGGTGATGCTCGACTTCGGTACGGTGGCGGCCCAGCCGAGCGACAATGGCTTCGACCTGCTTCCGGGCGAGAGCGTGACCGTCACCATCGCGTCCGAGGCCAGCCGTGCGGCGCTGGCACGCGCACTGACCCTGAGGAGCCTCGCGCGATGATCTGGCTTCTGCTCGCCCAGGCGGCACCGGTGGCCCCCGATCCGGTCGTCGAGACGGTCGCGGCGATGACGCTGGAGGAGAAGGCGGCGCAGCTCCAGTCGACGGCGCCCGCCGCGCCCGATGCCGGGCTGCCGGCCTATGACTGGTGGAACGAGGGCCTGCACGGCCTGGCGCGCAACGGGCCGGCCACGGTGTTCCCCCAGGCGATCGCCCTGGCGGCAACCTGGGACCCCGATCTGCTGCGCCGCGTCGGCGACGTGGTGTCGACCGAGGCACGGGCGCGGTTCAACGCGCGGCCGGCGGGCGCCGATCGCCGCATCTATGAGGGGCTGACGATCTGGTCGCCCAACATCAACATCTTCCGCGATCCGCGCTGGGGCAGGGGGCAGGAGACCTATGGCGAGGACCCCTATCTGACCGGCAGCCTGGCCGTGGGCTTCATCCGCGGCCTGCAGGGCCCCGATCCGCGCGCGCCCAAGGTGATCGCCACGCCCAAGCATCTCGCGGTGCACAGCGGCCCGGAGGCGGGCCGCGACGGCTTCGACGTCGATCCCTCGCCGCGCGACCTCGAGGCGACCTATCTCCCCGCGTTCCGGAGGGCGATCACCGAGGGCAAGGCGCGTTCGGTGATGTGCGCCTATAACGCCGTGCACGGCGTCCCCGTCTGCGCGCTGCCGTCGCTGATGGTGGAGCGGGTCCGGCGCGACTGGGGGTTCCAGGGCTTCTCCGTCTCCGATTGCGATGCCGTCGCCAACATCCATCTTTTCCACCATTATCGCCTGGGCGGCGCGGCGGCCTCCGCGGCCGCGCTCAAGGGCGGGACCGACCTCAATTGCGGCTCCGCCTATGGCGCGCTGCCCGCCGCGGTGCGCCAGGGCCTGCTGCGCGAAGACGAGGTGGATGCCGCGCTGGTCCGGGTCCTTTCGGCGCGGCGCGACCTGGGAATAGCCTTTGGCGCGCGCTCGCCCTGGTCCGCCATCCGGCCCGGGGAAGTCGCGACGCCGGAACACCGCGCGGTGGCGCTGGAGGCGGCGCGCAAGTCGATCGTGCTGCTGCGCAACGAGCAGGGGCTGCTGCCGCTCGATCCGCGCACCCGGCTGGCAGTCATCGGCGCCAATGCCGACGATCTGGGTGTGCTGCAGGGCAATTATCACGGCACCGCCGTCGATCCCGTCACGCCGCTGGCCGGCCTGAGGAAACGCTTCGCCAGCGTCTCCTATGCGCAGGGCTCGATCCTCGCGGAAGGCGCGCCGGTGGTGATGCCGGGCACTTCGCTCCAGGATCTGCACGCCGAATATCAGGTGGACGGCAAGACAGTCCTGGCGCGCACCGAGCCCAGGATCGACCTGGACCTAAACCGGGCTGCGCCGGGGCCGGGCGTCCCGGTGATCGGCTGGCGCGGCCGCTGGACCGGGCGCTTCGTGCCGCCGGGCCCCGGCCGCTACCGCCTGGTCCTCGACCAGGCCCAGTGCTGGAAGGACTGCACGCTGCACGACATGGTCACGCTCACCCTGGGCGGGCGCGTGCTCCATGCCGGCATGCTGCCCAAGGGGCGGGTGGAACTGACGATCGACAGCGACGGATCGGCCCAGCCGATCGCGCTCGAGCTCGATCATCGCAGCGAGGACGAGAGCCTGCGCCTCCTCTGGCTGCCGCCCGCCGAGCCGTTGCTGGCCGAAGCGGTGGCTGCGGCGAAGGCGGCGGACGTGGCGGTGGTGGTCGTCGGCCTCTCGCCCGATCTCGAGGGCGAGGCGCTCCAGGTCCAGGTGCCGGGCTTCGTCGGCGGCGATCGTACCGACATCGCGCTGCCCGCCCCCCAGGCGCGCCTGGTCGAGGCGATCCGGGCGACGGGCAAGCCGATCGTGCTCGTCCTGGCGAGCGGCAGCGCGGTGTCGGTCGATTCGGGCCAGGCCGATGCGATACTCGCGCTCTGGTATCCGGGCGAGGCGGGGGGAACGGCGCTGGCCGATACGCTGGCGGGCGCGAGCAATCCCAGCGGGCGCCTGCCGGTGACCTTCTATCGCGCGACCGGCGACCTGCCTGCCTTTATCGACTATGGCATGAAGGAGCGCACCTATCGCTACTTCACCGGCCAGCCGCTCTGGGGCTTCGGCCATGGCCTGAGCTATACGCGGTTCAGCTATTCCGGCGCCGCGGTCCGCGCCGGCGGGACCGGCGAACCCGTGACCCTGACGGTCCGGATCGCCAATGCCGGAAGCCGCCCGGGCGAGGAAGTGGCACAGGCCTATGTCGTGCCGCCCGCCGATGGCGAGGCGCCGGTGATGACCGATCCCATCCTGCAACGGCAGCTCGCCGGCTTCACGCGCGTGCCGCTGGCGCCGGGCAAGGAACGGACGGTGTCCCTCGCGATCGATCCGCGCGACCTGTCGAGCGTCGCGCGCGATGGCACCCGGCGCGTCCTGCCGGGGAAGTATCGCTTCTGGATCGGCGGCGGCCAGCCCGGCGACGGACCCGGGCAATGGGTCGAGGCGACCTTGCCGGGCAGCGCGCTGGAACTTCCGAAATGATGGACCGGCGCGGCATGCTCACCGCCGGGCTGGCGTTGGCGGCGGCGCGCCCGGCATGGGCAAGCGCTCCGGCCTTTGCCTCGCAGCGCCCGCCCATAGGCGAGCGGCGCTTCACCAGCCCGGCGGTGGAGCGCGAGATCGCGCGCGTGTCGGCCAGGATCGGCGACCCCAAGCTCGCCTGGATGTTCGCCAATTCCTGGCCCAACACGCTGGACACGACGGTCTTGCGGGCCGGCGAGCAGGACAGCTTTGTCGTGACCGGGGACATTCCCTGCCTCTGGCTGCGCGATTCGTCTGCGCAGATGAAGCCCTATCTTCATCTGGCCCGGGAGGATGCCCGGCTCGCCATGCTCCTGCGCGGCCTGATCGCGCGGCATGCCCGCTCGGTGCTGATCGATCCTTACGCCAATGCGTTCATGGAGGACCCGCTGGCGCGGACGAGCCTTTCCTGGGCCATCGGCGACGATACCGAGATGAAGCCGGGCGTCGCGGAGCGGAAATGGGAAGTGGATTCGCTTTGCTACGTTATCCGCCTGGGCCATCAATATTGGCGCGCGACCGGGGATGCGCGCCCCTTCGATGCGACCTAGGCGGAGGCGATGCGCGTGATCGTGCGAACCTTTCGCGAGCAGCAGCGCAAGGCAGGGCCGGGGCCCTATCGCTTCCGCCGCAATGCCCCGCAGCCGACCGAGACCTTGTTGTGGAGCACCGGCAATCCCACGCGGCCGACCGGGCTGATCCATTCCGGCTTCCGCCCGTCGGACGATGCCTGCCTCTATCCCTTCCTGATCCCGTCCAACCTGTTCGCGGTTACTGCGCTGCGCGAGCTGGCGGAGCTATGTTCCGAAGCGCGGCCCGATCCCGCGCTCGCGGCCGAAGCCATGGCGCTCGCCGGGGAAGTGTCCGCCGCCTTGCGCGCGCATGGCACGATGCGCCTGCCCGGCGGCCGGCGCGTCTGGGCCTATGAAGTCGACGGCTATGGCAATGCGGTCTTCCTGGACGACGCCAATGTCCCGTCGCTTTCCGGCCTGGCCTATCTGGGTTGCGTGAAGCCGAGCGACGCATTGTGGCGCAGGACGGCGGATGCGGCGTGGAGCGATGCCAATCCCTGGTTCTTCCGGGGGCGCGCCGCCGAGGGCATTGGCGGCCCCCATGTCGGAAGCGGCCAGATCTGGCCGATGTCGCTGATCGTCCGGGCGCTGAGCGCCGGCGACGACGCGACGATCCGGCGATGCCTGAAGACGCTCCGCGACACCGATGCCGATACCGGCTTCGTGCACGAGGCCTTCGACAAGGACGATCCCGCGATCTTCACCCGCAAATGGTTCGCCTGGGCCAATGGGCTCTTCGGGGAGTTGATCGTCCATCTGGCGGACGTGCGCCCCCATCTATTGAAGGAACCGCTATGAACCTGTCGCGTCGCCAGCTGTTTGCCGGCAGTGCCCTGGGCGCAGTCGCTGCCGCCCTGCCGCCCGCGGGGGCGATCGTGCCGGCGGAGCCGAACCTGTTCGTCGGCACCGGCGGGGACGGCCATACCTATCCGGGCGCGACCCTGCCGTTCGGCATGGCCCAGCTCTCGCCGGACACCGATGTCGAGCGCTGGGACACCTGCTCGGGCTATCATCGCAGCGACACCTCGATCATGGGCTTCAGCCACACGCACCTGTCGGGCACCGGCATCGGCGACATGCTCGACGTGCTGGTGGTGCCGACCCGGGGGCCGCTGCACCTGTTGCCGGGGCCGCTCGCCGATCCGGACGCCGGCTATCGCCAGCGCTTCACCGCCGAGCATGCCGAGCCGGGCTATTACCGGGTGACGCTGGAGAGCGGCGTGCAGGCGGAGCTGACCGTCACCGAGCGCACCGGCTGGCATCGCCACAGCTTCCCCAAGGGACCGGGCCATATCCTGATCGACCTGTCGCATATGATCCGCGACAAGTCGGACCAGGGGTGGCTCGTCGACGATGCGCATCTCGCCATCGATGCCGATGGCACGCTCACCGGCGGCCGCCGCGTGTTCCGCTGGGCCAAGGGGCGGCGGATCTTCTTCGCCATGCAGTTCTCCCGGAAACCCGATCGCATCGCATTCTATGGGGACGAAGATGCCGAGCAGCCTGCCGGCGCCGAGCGCGTCGCCGGAAAGCGAGTCAAGGCGGCGCTGTTCTACGACGATGCCGGCGCGGCGCCGATCCTGATCCGTTGCGGCATCTCGGCGGTGGACGTCGCCGGGGCGCGGGCGAACCTGGCACCGCACGCGACGCACTGGAATTTCGACCGGGTGCGGAATGCGGCGGCGGCGCGGTGGAGCGCAGCCCTGGGTGGAGTCGCGGTCGAGGGCGGCACGCCGGATCAGCGCGTGATCATGGCTTCCGCATTCTATCACGCGCAACTGGCCCCGACCCTGCTTTCCGACGTCGATGGGCGCTATCCGGGGCTCGACGGGAAGATCCAGCAGGTGCCGGCCGATGCCGCCGCCTATAGCAGCTATTCGCTCTGGGACGTCTATCGCGCGCAGCTGCCGCTGCTCACGCTGGTGGCGCCGGAGCGGAGCAAGGCCTTTGTCGACGACCTGATCCGCCAGACGGCGCAGTCGCCCTTCGGTCCGCTGGTCTGGCCGCTCCAGGGCAAGGAGACCGGCACCATGATCGGCTGGCACGGCGTGGTGCCCCTTGCGGAGGCGCAGGCCAAGGGCATCCCCGCCGACTATGCCGCGGCCTGGCCGGCGATCCGCCGCCGGAGCTTCGATTTCTCCGCGCCCGACAAGGACAACAGCCTTGGCCGCGACCTGTACGACGCCAAGGGATATGTGCCGGCGGACAAGGTGTTCGAGAGCGTGAGCCGGACGCAGGAATATGCCTATGACGACTGGGCGTCCTCGCACCTGGCGCGCGCGGTGGGGGCGGGGGAGGATGCGGAGCGGCTGCGCAAGCGCTCCGCGAACTGGCGCAACGTGATCGACGGCAAGATCGGCTTCGCGCGCCCGCGGTTCGACGATGGCAGCTGGTGGGCGCCCTATGATCCGATCCAGCTCGGGCACATGCCCAAGCCCTGGTGGCGCGACTATACCGAGGCGAATGGCTGGCAGGCGACGTTCCTCAACCAGCACGACGTCTATGGGCTGATCGCGCATATGGGGGGCGATGCCGCGTTCGAGGCGAAGCTCGATGCGCTGTTCAGCGCGCCGTCGACCCTGCCGGCCAATGCGCCGCCCGACATTGCGGGGCTGGTCGGGCAATATGCCCATGGCAACGAGCCGGACCAGCATGCTCCCTATCTCTATGCGTTCACGGGCGCGCCCTGGAAGACGCAGGCGATGGTTCGCCGGCTGTGCACCGAGATGTACCAGAACGCGCCGAAGGGCATCATCGGCAACGATGACTGCGGCCAGATGAGCGCCTGGTTCGTGTTCTCGGCGCTGGGCTTCTATCCGGTGGACCCGGTCGAGGCCGTCTATGTCTTCGGCTCGCCGCTCTTCACGCGCGCCAGTGTTGCCCTGGCACAGGGACGCAGGCTGACCGTCGAGGCGCCCGGCAACTCGGCGGCGACGCCCTATGTCCATGCCGTCAGCTGGAATGGTCGCCCCTGGTCGAAGAGCTGGATCTCGCACGCCGATCTCGTCCAGGGCGGGACGCTGCGCTTCACGATGAGCGCGCGGCCCAACCCCGCGTTCGGCCGCGCGCCGCAGGATCGTCCGCCGTCCGGGGGCCGGTTCCCGGCATGAGCCCGGACCCCGGCTTCGTCCCGCACTTGCCCGCGCCATTCTCGAAAAGGCCCTGACTGATGATCGAGCTTACCCGCCGCGGCTTTGCCGGCATGGGATTGGTGATGGCGGCGGTGCCTGCCCGGGCGAGGGGCCGGGTCGCGCCGCCCGCGCCCTGGGGAGCGACGCCGTCGCCGCGCCAGCTCGCCTGGCACGCGCACGAGATGTTCGGCTTCGTGCATTTCTCGATCAACACCTTCACCGACAAGGAATGGGGCTATGGCGACGAGAGCCCGAGCCTGTTCGATCCGTCGGGTTTCGATCCGGATCAGATCGTCGCGGCGGCGAAATCGGCGGGGATGCGCGGCCTGATCCTGACGGCGAAACATCATGACGGCTTCTGCCTTTGGCCGACGATGCTGACCGAGCATTGCATCCGCAACGCGCCGTACAAGGGCGGCAAGGGCGATATCGTCGGCGAGCTTGCCGGCGCGGTCCGGCGGGCGGGGCTGAAGTTCGGGATCTATCTCTCGCCCTGGGACCGGAACCATGCCGAATATGGCCGGCCGGCCTATATCGACTATTTCCGCAAGCAGGTGGTCGAGCTGTGCACCCGCTATGGCGAGCTGTTCGAATTCTGGTTCGACGGGGCGAATGGCGGCGACGGCTATTATGGCGGCGCCCGCGAAACCCGGAAGATCGATGCGCCGGCCTATTACGACTGGCCCTCGATCGTCGCGCTGGTGCACCGGCATCAGCCGATGGCCTGCACCTTCGATCCGCTGGGCGCGGATGTGCGCTGGGTAGGCAATGAGAAGGGCGTTGCCGGCGATCCGTGCTGGCCGACCATGCCCGATCACCCCTATGTGCAGGCGGAGGGGAATTCCGGCGTCCGGGGTGCACCGCTCTGGTGGCCGGCGGAAACCGACGTCTCGATCCGGCCGGGCTGGTTCTATCACGCCGACGAGGACGGCAAGGTCAAGGATCCGGAGCGGCTGATCCGCCTCTATGACGAGTCCGTCGGTCGCGGCACCAATCTCAACCTCAATATCCCGCCGGACCGGAGCGGGCGGATTCCCGCTGCCGACCAAGCGTCGCTGCGCGCCTTTGGCGACGCCATGCGCGCCACCTTCGCGCGCGACCTGGCCAGGGGCGCCGTTGCGCATGCCAGCGACGAGCGGGGCGCGGCCTTCGCTGCCGGCAAGGTGCTCGATGGCGACCGGAACAGCTATTGGTCGACCCCGGACGCCGCGAAGACCCCGAGCCTTGTGCTCGATCTCGTGCCCGGCACCCTGCTCGACCTCATCCGGCTGCGCGAATATCTGCCGCTCGGCGTCCGCGTGACCAGCTTCGCGGTCGATGCCGAGATCGACGGGCGCTGGCGGACGCTCGCGACCCATAGCTGCATCGGGGCGCAGCGCCTGATCCGGCTTCCCGCGCCGATCCGGCCGCGGCGCCTCCGGCTGCGCATCCTCGACGCGCCAGCCTGCCCGGCGATCAGTGAAGTCGCGCTCTTCCGCCAGGTCGCGCCGTCGCGGCTCGCGACCGTCGTGCCGAGCGATCCGTCGATCCTGCCGCGCGCGCGCTGGACGATCGTCCGCGCGAGCGCCGGCGGTGATCCCCGGCACCTGCTGGACGACGATGCGACGTCGCTCTGGACGGTCCCCGCGCCGGTGCCGGGCCGCCCGGTCGAGGTCGTCATCGATCTGGGTGCAGTGCAGCCGCTCGCCGGCTTCACGCTGACGCCTGCCCGCGAGCCGGACGCCGATGCCGCCCCGCCCCGGGGCTATCGCGTCGAGACGAGCCTCGACGGCCGCGCCTGGGACGCGGGGGGCGAGGGGGAATTCTCCAACATCGCCTATGCGCTCGCGACGCAGCGGATCGCGCTATCGAGCGCCCGGCCGGCGCGCTTCCTTCGCCTCGTCTTCGATGCGGTGGCGGTGCCGGCCCGTGACCTCGCGATCGCGGACATCGGCGCGTTCGGCAAGCGATGACCGTCACGTTTACCGGGCGGGGCCGGCGATGAACGCGCTGCTGGAAATCTGTGTGGACGACGCGGCCGGTATCGACGCCGCGGTGGCGGGCGGGGCCGATCGCCTCGAGCTTTGCGCCAGCCTCGAGCTGGGCGGGCTGACGCCGTCCGCCGCGCTCGTCGAGCGGGCTGTCGCGACGGGATGTCCGGTGCACATGATGATCCGGCCGGTCAGCGGTGATTTCGTGCTCGACGGCGCGGCGATCGCGTTGATGCGCGAAGAGATCCGCCTGGGCGCGTGGTGTGGCGTCGCCGGCGTGGTCCTTGGCGCCACCCGGCCGGAGGGCGGGCTCGATTATGACGCGCTTGCACGCTTTCGCGAGGCCGCGCGTGATGTCCAGCTCGTGCTGCACCGTGCGATCGATCTTGTCGCGGATCCGGTCGAGGCGGTGCGTCGCGTCGCGGCGCTCGGCTATGACAAGGTTCTGAGCTCGGGCGGGGCGTTACGCGCCGTCGACGGAGCAACGACGCTGGCGGGGATGGTCGAGGCGGCCGGAAACGGGCTGTCGATCATTGCCGGATCCGGGGTGACCGCGGACAATGTCGCCTGGCTGCTCGATCATACCGGGGTCAGGGAAGTCCATGCGTCGGCGAGTTCTCCGGGGCCGGCGCCGCACCCCGATGCCATCGGTTTGGGTTTTGCGCGCGGACCGCGGAACAGGACCGACGCCGGTCGCGTGCGTGCGCTGCGCGAAGCGATCGCGCAGTGGAAAAATGCCACGCGAACGGTCGCACCTCATGACCTGCGGCAGGGCGCGGCGCGGAATCGTGGCCTGACCATCTGACGCCGGCGATCTGACGTCGGCTATGCCCGCGCGGCAGTGATGCGGGATCGACCGTCGGGAGGCGAAAGGGTGGCTGTCGTCACGGCTATCGCCGCCGCATCGGTCGATAGCGATGCGCCCTGGCCGTCGACGAGAAATGGCCAGAGCGCGAAGAAAAAGGCTTCGGGATCGATCAGTTGCTCGGGCGTTGCGACGCCGGATCGCTTGATCATCCTCGTGACGATCATGTCGGCCGCGATCACGGCGGGCAGCGCCGTCAGGAAGCCGGTGCCGCCGGGGATCGTGCCGTTCAGCGCCGCGCCGACGACCATTCGCTTTCGCCCCTGCCAGCCTTCCGCCACCGCGCCGAGCGGCGGAAGCCATTTCTTGCCTCGAAGCGCGTCCGAGACGCCGTGATAGACATAGGCCATCGCATCGCCGGGCCTGAAGCGGCCGCGCCGCTCGTCCAGCGATGCGGCGAGCCGGGCCGCGGCCTCGTCGATCGTCAGGCCGTTGGTGCGGACGTCGCGGGCGGCTCTTTCCAGCGCGGCATTCACATAGCCCGAGAAATTCATCACGTTGAGGCATTCCTGCAGCGACGGATATTTGCGCGGCAGCGTGACCGCTTCCGGGTGGCCGACGAGGCGCGTGGAGACCCGGCCTATTCCCGGATAGTCGATCTCGACCCGATCGAGCGGCCGGGCGCTGACGATCCCGCCATCGCGCCAAACGGGGATCGGCATGCTGATCTGTTCGACCCAGTGGCGGAGCGCCGCGGTCACGCCGTTGCCCAGGCTTTCCTTTTCCTCGCCATGACTGCCCCAGAAGGTGAGCAGGCGGTCGGTCCGTTCGAGCTGTGCGGTCGCGTGCACGGCCAGCAGGTTCGAGATGCCGGGACTGGCGCCGCAGCCGATGATGGCGGTGACGCCGGCCGCCCCGGCCGCCGCGTCGAGCGCCAGCATGTCGAGCGTGGGCAGGGGATCGTCGGTCACGTCGACGAAATGGCATCCGGCGGCGATGACTCGCCGCAGCAGCGGCACCGCGAAGCGGCTCGCGGGGCCGATCGTCGATACCACGATGTCGTGCCGGCGCAGTATCGCCTCCAGCGCCGCCGCGTCCTCGATGTCCACCTTCATGCCGCGCGCGCCGCACAGGGAGGCCGCCCGCGCCGCCGCCTCTTGCGACAGGTCCGCGATGGTGACGTCGGAGAAGCCGTGGAAGAGTCTGACGGCCTTTGCAAAGGCCTGGCCGACTTCGCCGGCACCCAGAACAAGCAGTCGCAATTTTCGTCCCCTATTGTCAGGACATGAGAGAGTATGCGCTCGCCGCGAGCGGCGGTCCGGGCGAGCGTGTCGATGCCGTGATCATCGTTGGATCGGCAGGGTTGCGGGCAGGGCCTCGCCCGCGCGCAATGCCGCCACTTCGCTCGGGTCGGGCTGCCGGACGAGCCGGCTGAACCGAGGGGCGAGCCAGCGTTCGAGCGCGTCGATCGCCTCGTAGACGACGGGCACCAGCACCAGCGAGAGCGCGGTGGAGGAGATCAGTCCGCCGATCACGGCGACGGCCATGGGCTGGCGGAATTCCGATCCCTCGCCAATGCCCAGGGCCGTCGGCACCATTCCGGCCGCCATGGCAACGGTCGTCATCACGATCGGCCGGGCGCGCTCGTGGCAGGCTTCAACCAGCGCGGCACGGCGCGGTACGCCGTCCCGTTCGCGCTCGATCGCATATTCCACCAGCA
This sequence comes from Sphingomonas sp. NPDC092440, assembly GCF_044754985.1. NCBI lineage: Bacteria > Pseudomonadati > Pseudomonadota > Alphaproteobacteria > Sphingomonadales > Sphingomonadaceae > Sphingomonas > Sphingomonas sp. NPDC092440. The sequence continues at coordinate 100,069 of NZ_JBIVQA010000009.1, forward strand.
GGATCGAGTTCTTCGCGGCCAGGCCGAGGAGCATCAGGAACCCGATCATCGCCGGCAGCGACAGCGCGAACCCGCCCAGCAACAGCCCCGCGAACGCGCCGCCGACCGCGAGCGGCAAGGCGGTAAGGATCGTGACGGGCTTGAAGAAGGAACGGAACAGCAGGACCAGCACCGCGAAGATCATGCCGATCCCCGCGATCATGGCGCCGATGAAGCCACCGAACAGCTCGGACATCGCTTCGCTGTCGCCATAGAGCTCCTGCCGCACGCCGGCCGGCAGCGCCTTCATGCCCGGCAGCGCCGCTACCGCGTCGGTCGCCTGGCCGAGCGTCAGGCCCGAGAGATCCGCCTGGATCGTCGCCCGGCGCGCGCGGTCGATGCGTTCGATGCGGCCGGGGCCGGTCTCGAAGCCGATATCGGCGACCGCGTCCAGCCGCGTGGTGCCGCCGCCTTCGACCGGCACCCGCAGCGCGGCGATCGTCGCGGGATCCAGGCGCGCGGCGGCCGGCAGCAAGGCGCGGGCCGGGAGGTTGCGCCCGTCGATCGGCAATTTGGCGAGATTGGCGTCGACATCGCCGATCGTCGCGATCCGGGCGGTGTCGGCGATGGCTTCGGCGGTAACGCCCAGGCGAGCCGCCTCGGCGAGGCGCGGCCGGATCACCAGCTCGGCGGAAGCGGGCGGTTCGGCGGGGCGCACGTTGCGCAGCCCGGCGATGCCCTGCATCTCGCGCTGGACGCGCCGGGCGGCGGCCTCCAGCGCGGCCGGCTCGCTGCCGACCAGGATGACCTCGAGATCGGCGGCACCGCCGCCCTGGCCCGCCGGCGTGATGCGAACGTCGCGAACATCGCGCAGCGCGGGCGCCATCCGCCGCTTGAACGCGGCCGCCGTGCCGGCGCGATCCTCCCGGAAGACGACGGTCAGCGCGCCATTGTTCATCATTTCCCCGCCGAAGCGGACAAAGACCGATGCGACGTCCGGATCGCCCTTCAGGATCCGCGTCGCCTCGCCGCTGGCCCGGTCGAGGTCCGCGCGGGTCGATCCCGGCGCGGCGACCATGTTGAACACCATGTTCTTCGGATTGCTCTCCGGGATGAAGGCGGTCGGCAGCAGCGAAGCCAGGCCCAGCGATCCGGCGAAGAACAGGAAGGCGAGCAGGATGGACATGCCGGGATGATCGAGCGCCCAATCGAGGATGCGGCGATACCAGCCGGCCATCGGCGGGCGCGCGTGCGGGGTCCGCGCCGGCACCAGCAGATAGGCGCACATCAGCGGCGTCAGCAGGCGGGCGACCAGCAGCGAGAAGAGCACCGCCACCGCGACCGTGATGCCGAACTCGCGGAAATACTGCCCGACGACACCGCCCATCAGCGAGACCGGCAGGAAGACGACGACGATCGCGAAGGTGGTGGCGATGACGGCAAGGCCGATCTGGTCCGCCCCGATCATCGAGGCGCGATAGGGGCTCTCGCCACCTTCGATCCGCTTCTCGATATTCTCGATCTCGACGATGGCGTCGTCGACGAGGATGCCGATCACCAGCGTCAGCGCCAGCAGCGAGACCATGTTGAGCGTGAACCCGAGCGCCAGCATGACGGCGAAGGTGGGCAGGAGCGAGATCGGCATGGCGACGGCCGCGATCAGCGTCGATCGCCAGGTGCGCAGGAACAGCCAGACGACCAGCGCCGCCAGCGCCATGCCCTCGACCAGCACCTCGATCGTCGCGGAGAATTCGGCGCGCGTCTCGTCCGCGCTGGACACGATCCGGGTAAAGCGCACGCCGCGGCCCTCGCGCGCCAGCTTCTCGATCGCGGCATTCGCCGCGTCCTCGACGCTGATGTCGCTTGCGGGCTTGGTCTTCATGACCTCGAAGCCGATCACCGGCCGCCCGTCGAGCCGTGCGAAGGATCGCGGTTCGGCGGCGCCGTCACCGATTTCCGCCACGGCGGACAGCGGCACGCTGCGCCCCTCGCCGAGCGGCAGTTCGACGGCACGGAGCGCTTCGGCGCTGCGCGGCGATGCGAGGACGCGCACCGTCTCCTCGCGCTCGCCGAGCTCCACCCTTCCGCCGGCATTGTCCCCCAGCGTGGCGCGCAGCGCCTGGCTGACCTGCGCGGCGGTCAGGCCATGGGCGGCCAGGCGCTCGGGCAGCAGCGAGACGGTGATCTCGCGGTTGACGCCGCCCAGCCGGCGGATCGACGAGACGCCCGGCACCGCCTGGAGCGTCCGGGCGACGCGATCGTCGACATACCAGGACAGGTCGACGTCGGACATCGGCGCGGCGACCGCGAAGGTCAGCACCGGAACGGCATCGATATCGACTCGTTCCACCACCGGCGGATCGATGCCGCGCGGCAGATCGGCCCGGATGCGGTCGATCGCGGTGCGAACTTCGTCGATCGCCTTTTGCTGGTTCTCGCCGATCCTGAACTCGACAAGGGTGGCCGAATGGCCGTTGGTGACGGTGGAGAAGACGTGCTTCACGCCCGGAATGCCGGCGACCGCATTTTCGGCGACACGGGCGACCTGGGTCTCCAGCTCCGCCGGAGCCGCGCCGCTCTGCGTCACGTTGACGGCGACGATCGGGAAAGAGGTGTCGGGCAGCTGTTTCACCGGCAGCGCGAGATACGCCCAGATGCCGGCCAGGGTGAGCAGCGCGAAGAGGACGCAGACCGGAATCGGGTTGCGGATCGACCAGGCGGAGACGGCGAGGTTCATGGCCGGCCTTCCACCGGCTTGACGATCTGGCCGGGCACGACCAGGGCGCTCCCGCCGAGCAGGACCGCGGTGCCCGGAGGCGGCCCGTCCAGCAGCTCCACCATCCCGCTGCCCCGCGCGCCCGTGCGCACCGGCACGCGCGCGACGCGGCCGGCCTTGTCCACCGTCATCACCGACGGCCCGCCCTCATAGGAAAGCGCGCGCTGCGGGACGGACCGGACGGCCCGCGCCTCGCCCGCGATCGAGGCGGTCGCGAAACCGCCGAGGCGCAGACCCGGATGGAAAGGCAGCAGAATGCGGACCCGGCCGAGGCGCGTAGCGGGGTCGATCCGTTCGCCGAGCCGCCGGACGGTGCCCGTCAGCTGCCTGCCGGATGCCAGGGTCACTGCGGCCGCCGTGCCGGGTGCGAGCCTGGACAGGAGATGCTCGGGTGCTTCGGCATCGAGCTCGAACAGGCCGTCCCGGGCGATGCGGAAGGGCGGCTCGGTACCGGTTCCCGCAACGTCGCCGGGGCGCAGGGAGCGCTGGACGATGATCCCCGATACCGGGCTGCGCAGCGTCAGCCGGCCGCGGCGCACGACGATCTCGCGCAACGCCGCCTGGGCCGATTGCAATTGCGCCTGCGCGGCGCGTGCCTCGAAGCCGCGCTGCACGATCGTCTCGTCGGCGATCACGCCGCGGCCGGTGAGATCGGCAACGCGGAGATGCTCGGATCGCGCCCGCTCTGCGGCGACCTGCGCGCTGGTGCGTTGCGCCTTAAGGCGGGCTTCCTCGCTGGCCAGCAGCGCGCCGTCGAGCAGCGCCACTGGCTGGCCGCGACGCACCTGGTCGCCCTCTTCGGCCAGGACCCGCAGCACGCGATAGCCCGACAGCTCGGGCAGGATCGCGGCTTCCTCGCGCGCGACGATGGTTCCCGAGATATCGACGGCCGCGCTGACCGGCCGGAGCGCCACGCGCGTGATGCCGACGCTCGGCGGCGCTTCCGGCTCGTCGGCGCGGGGCGGCTCCTTCGCGCAGGCGGAGAGCGTCAGCGCGATGGCGGTGACGAATATGGGCCGTTTCATCATCATTCCCCGGAAGGTGGCGCGGCACCCGGCGAGGCCTGCCAGCCGCCGCCGAGTGCACGGAATACGGTGACGGCGCGGCGGAGTGTCTCCGCGCGCGCCGTGGCGGTGGCGAGGTGCGCGGCGCTGCGGGCGCGCTGCGTCTCGAGCAGCGTGGGAAGATCGTTCAGTCCGTGCGCGAAGCGCAGCCGGTCGGCCGCATAGGCCTCGTCGGCGCGAACTTCCGCGCGCGCCAGGAGGGCGAGGCGGGCACGATCTCCCGCCAGCCGGATCAGGGACTGGTCGGCTTCGGAAAAGGCCGTCTGGACCGCTTGTTCATAGGCGATGACGGCCTGTTCGGCGCGGGCGCCCTCGGCGCGCATCTGGGCGAGCAGCCGGGCCCGGTCGAGGATCGGCATCGTGAGCCCGGCGCCCAGCGTCCAGAAGGCGCTGACGGCATTCAGGCCGCCGCCGCGCGTGGCGGTGAGCCCTGCGCCGGGGTTGAGCGTCAGGCGCGGAAAGAGCTCCAGGCGCTGGAGTTCGGCGCGCGCGCTCGCGGCGCGAAGGCGCTGCTCGGCTTCCCGCACGTCGGGGCGGCGTTCCAGCAACATGCCGGGAAGGGCCGCGGGCGGCTGGGGCGGGAGATCGAGGCGGGCATGGATCGGCAGGGTATCGAGCGGCTTGTCGGCTTCGCCCAGCAGGACCAGGATCGCGCGCTTCGTCGCGGCGAGCTCGGCCTCCAGCTGGGTGGCTTGCGCCTCGGCCTGCGCGACATCGGCGTCGATCCGCGCCACATCGGCGTTCGCGGCAAGGCCGCGCTCGGCGCGCGTGCGCATAGCCGACAGGATCCCCTGCTGGATCGCCAGCGTCTCCCGCGCCGCTTCGGCCTGCGCGGCGAGGCCGCGCGCCGCGAACAGGGCATCGGCCAGGTCGGCGGCGAGCTTCGCCCGCGTCCCTTCCTGCACGAAGCGGGCGGCTGCGAGATCGGCGTCCGCCGCAGCCCGGGCGACGCCGCGCCGACCGAGCAGATCCAGCTCCCAGGAGAGATTGAAGGTTGGCGACGCAGCCGCGACCGTCGCTCCCGAGGTTACCGATGTGCCGCCGGGGCCGCCGATCAGCACGTCCGGACCGGACAGGCTCTCGCTGCGCTGCACCCCGCCGGTAACCTGCAAATCCCCCTGGACCCGGAAGGGGGCGAGCGCGGCCCGGCGGATCGCCTGGGCTTCGCGCAGGCGCGCCAGGCCGAGCCGGACATCGGCGTTGGCGCGCAGCCCGCGCGCGACGAGATCGTCCAGCTGCGCGTCGCCGAACATCGTCCACCACCGATCCAGCGCCGCCGGCTCCGGAGCGGGATCCGCAGCCATGGCCTCGAAGCGCGCGGGCAGGGGCGCGACGGGGCGCCCGATCTCGAGGCTGGGCGCACATCCCGCCGTCGCGAGGACGGCGGGAAGCAATACCGACGGGATGCGGCCGCCCTGCATCAGAAGGCCTGGCGGATTCCGAGCATCGCGGACCAGCCCGACAGGCGCGGACGGAATTCCGTCTTGGTCGTGCCGTTGAAGCCGTCGAAGCGCAGCGACGAGGTTCGGGAATAGCGCGCACCCAGCTCGATGGTGGTCGACTGGGTGGCCGCGATGCCGACGCCGGCGTCGAGGTGCCAGTTGAAGCCCCAGTCCTTGTCCGAATAGCGGCTGCCGGTGGCGGGCGAACCGCTCAGGCGGCTCAGGCGCGAGCTCACGCGCGACAGGCCGACGCCGCCGCCGACATAGGGCGCCACATGCGCGCTCATCGGAATGTCGAAATAACCCGCCGCGCCGATGGTGAGCGCCTTGGTCCGGCCGTCCGCGGTGAAGCCGCCGGTGGACGCCTTCTTCTTGTCGACGCCAGCGGTGGTGTAGCCGACCGTGCCTTCGAGGCGGAACGGACCGGCGTCATAGCCGATGCCGAGCTCGCCGTTGAAGCCGCGCTTGTAGTCGGTGTCGCGCTGGATGGTGGTCCCGGCGGTGGGGTTGTTCCGCAGGCGGGCGTCGGTGTCGATGGACAGGCCCGCCCGCGCCACGCCGTAGATGCCGGTCGACTGGTCATCCTGCGCGGCCGCGGGAGTCACGCCGGCCGCGGCGATTGCGAGCGCGGCGATCGCGCAGTGACGGAAAGCGGGTACCATGAAAATCTCCTGTCTGCCGAGGCGGCATGATCGCCGCGTCGCAATCCTCTCTCCGGCAGATCGATGGAGCCTTATGGAGGATTCGATGGAGGCTTGATGGAGGGACGCGAGTCAGGCGGTTGCCGTCTCCACGGGACCTACATAATCGGCGACTATGACCAGCCGCAGGAGGTACGATGAGCGGCAGGATATTGATCGTCGAGGACGAGCGGGAGATTGGCGACATACTGGCGCTCTATCTCGACAAGGGCGGCTATCAGACGCAGCGCGCCTTCTCGGTGTCCGAGGCGATCAGGCTGCATGCGCAGTTCCGGCCGGACCTGGTGCTGCTCGATATCGGGCTTCCGGGCGGCGACGGCCTGGAGGTGCTCACCACCATCGGCAATCGCGCGGGCACGCCGGTCATCATGGTCACCGCGCTCGATGACGACGGCTCGAAGCTGTCGTCGCTGCGGATGGGCGCCGACGACTATGTGGTGAAGCCGTTCAACCCGGCCGAAGTGGTCGAGCGCGTGCGTGCGGTGCTCCGCCGCGCGCAGGGGACGAGCCCGAGCCGGACGATCAGCATCGGCAGCCTGGTCGTGGACCTCAACGCCCATGCCGTGCTGCGCCGGGCGGATGACGGGAGCGGGCTCGAGCGCCTGCCGCTGACGCCCACCGAGTTCCAGATCTTCGCGCACATGGCGCGCCAGCCGCGCCGCGCCTTCACCCGCATGGAATTGCTGGACGCGGCATCGCCCGACAGCGACGCCTATGACCGGGTGGTGGATTCGCACCTGTCGAAATTGCGGGCCAAGCTGAATGCGGTCGGATGCGGCGACATGATCGAGCCGGTGCGCGGGGTGGGATATCGCCTGTGGCCCGAGCGCTGAACCGCATCGTCACGCGCGTCTGGCTGCTTGCCGGCATGATGACGCTCATCACGATCGTGATGAGCGTCGCCGTCTATTACGGCGCCACCGTCCTCCGGCTCCACCAGATCGGCGACAGCATGCCGCCCAAGGCGCGCGCGGAGTTCGAGCGGCTGGTCCGCACGGGACAGACCGACAGCGATCGGTTCTTCGATCTCCACGAGCAATATTCGGGTGCGCTGATCCTGCCGAGCGACTGGCTGTTCTTGGCGTTGATCGGCATCGTCTCGACCAGCGTCGGCGGCGGCATCGCCTATGTCTTCGCGCGCAGGATCAGCGCGCCGATCAGCGCGGTCAGCCTTGCCGCGAGCCAGGTGGCGGAGGGCGAGCGCGGCGTGCGGGTGGCGGCGGCCGGCCTGGCGGGGGAGACTGCCGAGCTGGTCGACAGCTTCAACCGGATGGCTGCCGATCTCGAGGCCTATGAGCGCGAGCGCAAGATCCTGACCGCCGGCATCGCGCACGAGCTGCGGACGCCGCTCACCATCCTCAAGGGGCGCCTCCACGGGCTGAGCGACGGCTTCATCGATCCGAGCACGGACGAGCCGGAACGCCTGCTGCGCCAGGTCGAGCAATTGTCGCGCATCGTCGAGGATCTTCGCACGCTGGCCCATGCCGATGCCCATGTCCTCGAACTGGATCTGCGGGTGATCGACCTTGCCCGGGTCGCGCAGCTCGCGATCCTCGACCTTGGCCCGGAAGCCGAAGCGGCGGGGCTGACGATCGGCGAGGCCTGCCGGCCCGTGCGGGTCCGGGCAGACCCGGTGCGGATGCGCCAGGTCGCGATGAACCTCATCAGCAACGCCATCCGCCATGGCGCGGACGGCGACCGGATCGAAGTGGCGGTGATGATCGAGGGCGGCGTCGCCGTCCTTCGCGTTTCCGACGAGGGCAGGGGCTTCGAGGAAGGCGACGAGCACCGTCTCTTCATGCCCTTCTGGCGGGCGGCAAGGTCCCAGGTCGCGGTGCGCTCCGGCAGCGGTCTCGGGCTGGCGCTCACCGCGAAGCTGGTCGAGGCGCATGGCGGGCGCATCGTCGCGGCGAACCGATCCGATCGCTCGGGAGCATGTTTCATCGTCCATCTGCCGCTGCACGACGGATCGCCGGGCGCCGGCTAATGGAGCATGATCGCTACCTGCTCGGCGCGGGGCAGCTTCGGCTTGCGTGCCGCGGCAAGGGCGAATGCGCAGAGCGTGGCGTAGCACAGCGCGGGGACGACGAACGCCGTCGCATAGCTGCTGCGCTCCGAGACCAGGCCGACGAGCAGGGGCAGGAAGGCCCCGCCGACGATCGCGGTGCAGAGCAGGCCCGAGGTGGCTTCCTCGCTTGCGGTGGAACGTTCGAGCGTGAGCGTGAAGATCACCGGGAACATGATCGAGTTGAACAGGCCGATGCTCAGCGCGACGAAGCCGGCGGTGACGCCGCCGACCGCGAAGACATAGAGGCACATCGCGGCGGCAATGGCGGTGAACAGCGCCAGCAGCCGGTGCGCCTTGACCAGGATGAGCAGGACCGAGCCGATCAGGCGGCCGACCATCGCGCCGCCCCAGTAGAAGGCGACGGCCTTGCCGGCTTCCTGGAGCGAGACGCCCGGAATGCCGTCGCTGCCCATCGTATAGCCGAGCAGCGGCACCCCGAACGCGGCGTCAGAATGGCCCCACACCGCGTTGGAATTGAGGAACAGCGCCATCTGCGTGCCGATCGCCACTTCGGCGCCGACATAGAGGAAGATCGCGATGCCGCCGAACATCGCCCAGCGCGACGAGAAGGCGTCGGCGATCAGGCTGCCGATCCCCCGGCGCCCGGCCGTGGAGAGCGGCGGCGCCGCTCCGGCCACCACGCTGCGGCTCAGCCAGAAGAACAGCGTCAGCGCAGCGATCAGGCCGCAGATCCAGAAATAGGCGGAGTCGATCCCGGCCAGCGCGCTCGCGCGGACCTCCTTCGTGACGATCGCCCCGTCCTTCACTTCGATGCCGGCCAGGAACAGGTGGGCTCCGAGCAGCGGCCCGATGAACGTCCCCAGCGAGTTGAAGGTCTGGCTGAGCGTCAGGCGCAGATGGCTATGGCGCGGATCGCCCAGCGCCGCCGCGAGGGGGTTGGCCGCGACTTGCAGGATGGTGATGCCGCTCGCCAGGATGAAGAGCCCGAGCAGGACCAGCGTGAACACCGCGAGATTGGCGGCCGCGAGCATCACCAGGCATCCGGCGATCATCATGCACAAAGCGGCCAGGATGGTCGGGATCGGCTTCAGGCGCGCGAGCAACGCCGCGGCCGGGAACGACATCACGCCATAGGCTGCGAAAAAGGCGAAAGCCGCCGCCTGGGCCTGGAAGTCGGTCAGGGTGAAGATGCCCTTCACCGCCGCGACCAGCGGGTCGATCAATGAGGTGATGAACCCCCAGGCGAAAAACAGGCACGTCACGATGGCATAGGCCGCCGTCACGCCAACCGATTGCTTCGTCGTCATGTATTCTCCCCCGAATTCCTGTTTCTAGCGTATGCCGGCCAGGCTGTCGGACGGCAGCAGCTGGGTTTTGCCGGAGAGCCGGGTCACGGCGTAGGTAAAGCCCGGCAGCAGCGCATAGGCGCCCACTTCGCCGGCCGCGCTCAGTGCCAGGAAGCCGACCTGCAGCCCCTGGATGGCATCGCCGCGCAGGCGGGCGATATACTCGACCGCCTCCCGGCAGGCGGCCTGGGGCGAGAGGCCGGCGCGCATCGACGCGACCACGCGCGCGGTGCCGACGATGCGAGTGACTTCCTCGCCCACGCCGGTGGAGGTGGCGCCGCCGACGCCGCGCTCGACATAGAGGCCATGCCCCGCGAACGGCGAATCCCCGACGCGGCCGTGCATCTTATAGGCCATGCCGGAGGTCGTGCAGGCGCCCGCCATGCGCCCGTCCGCCGAACGCGCGAGCAGGCCGAGCGTGTCGTGGTTCAGCGCCGAGCCCGGCGGCCCCGGCAGCTGGTTCTCGATATTGGCCTGGGGCTTGTACTGCGCGGTCTTCAGCCATTCGCGCCATGCCTTCTCGGCCTCGGGCGTCAGCAGCTTCGCCGTCTTCATCCCGTGCTCGATCGCAAGGCGCCGCGCGCCTTCGCCCACCAGCATCGTATGCGGCGTCTTCTCCATGACCAGCCGGGCGACGGAGATGGCGTGGACGATGTCCTCGAGCGCCGCCACCGCGCCGATATGGCCCGCATCGTCCATGATGACGGCATCCAGCGTCACGCGCCCGTCGCGGTCGGGATAGCCGCCGAGGCCGACCGAGTGGTTCGCCGGATCCGCCTCCGGCACCCGCGCGCCGGCCTCGACCGCGTCGATCAGCGATCCGCCCGCATTGAGGCGGGCGAGCGCCGCCGCGTTCGCCGCGGCGCCGAAGTCCCAGGTGGAGACCATCGCGACCGGGTCGCTTCCCCGCACAAAGGCGGAGCTTGCGCCGGCAAAGGTCGCGGTCGTCACGCCGATGGCCATGGCGGTGCGGCGAGTCACTGCTGTCGTCATGCGCTCTCCTCGATGGCGGCGCGCAGCCGGCGGATCAGGGCTGCGCTGGTTCTGCGCCGGGGGCCGGCCGAAAAGCCCATCGCCACGCTGCGTGGATCGGGACGCCCCGGCTCGCTCGCGGAGCCGTGCACCTCGCGCACGCCGCTCACGCGCGCGATCCGTGCCACATTGTCGGGAGTGAGGCCCGAGCCGGCGATGACGGACAGCCTGCCGTCCGCCGCGTCCACCATCCTCGCAAGCGTGAGGGCACCGGCCAGCGCGGTCGCTTCCTGGCCCGAGCTGAGGATCTTGTCGAAGCCCAGCGCGCAGGCTTCCTCGACCGCGGCGATCGGATCGGGAACGAGGTCGATCGCCCGGTGCAGCACGAGCGCGGCATCGCGGGCGACCATGCGGAACCGGGTGAGCGCGCGCGAATCCAGCGTGTCGTCCGGGCGCAGCGCCCCGACCACCACGCCGGCGGCACCGAGCGCGAGCGCATGCCGAATGTCCTCGGCCATCAGCGCCAGCTCGTCCGTATCATAGACGAAGTTTCCGGCGCGGGGGCGGATCATCGCATGGACCGGAATGCCCGTCGCCACGGCGCGTTCGATCAGGGCCGGGGAGGGCGTGAGGCCGCCCAGCTCGAGCGCGCCGCACAGCTCGATCCGGTCGGCGCCGCCCATAGCCGCCGCGGCGATGCCCGCGGCATCGTCGACGCAGATCTCTAGCGTGACAGCCATCAGCGCTTGCCCCGGCCGCTCATCGAGAAGGGCGCGGCGCCGGGGCCGGTGCCCCATGCCTGGTTCGGCCGCGGCCCCATCTCGAAGCGCAGCGTGCCGCCGGCCATGATCTCGTCATGGCCCAGCCAGGTGCGGTTCAGCGGCTGGCCATTGAGCGTGGCGGACTGGATATAGACGTTCGCGGCGCTGTTCCCCGGAGCCTCGATGGTGAAGGTCCGGCCATTCTCCAGCGCCAGCGCGACATGGCGGAACAGGGGCGAGCCGATCACATATTGGTTCGCGCCCGGCGTCACCGGATAGAAGCCGAGCGCGCTGAACACATACCAGGCCGAGGTCTGGCCATTGTCCTCGTCGCCCGGATAGCCGTCGGGCGCGCTCGAATAGAGCTTGCGCATCACTTCGCGGACCCGTGCCTGCGCCTTCCAGGGCTGGCCGGCATAATTGTAGAGATAGATCATGTGCTGGATCGGCTGGTTGCCATGGGCATAATTGCCCATGTCGACGATCTGCATCTCGCGGATCTCGTGGATCGTGAAGCCGTAATAGCTGTCGTCGAACTTGGGCGGGCTGTCGAACACGCTGTCCAGCTTCGCGGCAAAGGCCTGGTCGCCGCCCATCAGCGCGATCAGACCCTGCACGTCCTGGAACACCGACCAGCTATAGTGGAGGCTGTTGCCCTCGGTGAAGGCGTCGCCCCATTTGAGCGGGTTGAAGGGAGACTGGAAGCTCCCGTCCCGGTTGCGGCCGCGCATCCACCCGCTCTCGGCATCGAACAGCTTGCGATAGTTCTGCGCCCGGCTCGCGAACAGGGCGGCGTCGCGGGGCTTGCCGAGTGCCGTCGCGAGCCGCGAGATGGTGAAATCGGCATAGGCATATTCGAGCGTGCGCGCGGCATTCTCGTTGATGCCGACATCGTAAGGGACGTAGCCGAGCCGGTTGTACCAGTCGACGCCTTCGCGGCCGACCGAGCTGATCGTCTTGCCTTCTCGCGACTTCGGCCGGCCCTGGTCGGTGTCGGCATTCTTGCGGATCGCTTCGTAGAGCTTGGCGATGTCGAAGCCGCGAATGCCCTTGAGATAGGCGTCGGCGATGTTCACTGCCGAGTTCGAGCCGATCATCACGTCGCGGTGGCCGGGGCTGGCCCATTCGGGCAGCCAGCCCGATTCGTCATAGGTGTTGGCGAGCCCCTGCATGATCTGGCCGTCAAGCTCGCGGTGCATCAGCGCGAACAGCGGGAAGACCGCGCGGAACGTGTCCCAGAAGCCGTTGTCGGTGAACATCGGGCCGGGATGCACCTTGCCGTCATAGGGGCTGTAGTGGATCGTCCGTCCGTCCGCGTCGACCTCGTGGAACATGCGCGGAAAGAGCATGGTGCGATAGAGCGCCGAATAGAATGTGCGCTTGGCGTCGATATCCGGGTCCTCCACCCTGTACCGGCCGAGCAGGGCGTTCCATTGGTCCCTGGCCTTGGCCTCGGTGGCCTCGAAGCTGTCCTTGCCGATCTCGCGCTCCAGGTTGAGCACGGCCTGTTCGGGGCTGACGAACGAGGAGGCCACGCGAACATGGACCTGCTCGCCCTTGCGCGTCTTGAACCCGATGATCGCGCCGACATGCTGCCCCTCGGCCTGGGGGACGCCGGGGTTGCGCTTCCAGCCGTCCCCCCAGGTCTCGGCGACGTCGAAATCGTGATCGAACTCGGCGACGAACCAGTTGTGGAAATTGCCCGGAACGCCGCCATGGTTGTTGCGCGCATAGCCGATGATCCGGCGTTCCCCGGGCAGGATCTTGACCATCGAGCCCATGTCGAACCCGTCGAGCAGGATCCAGCTCTGCTCGCTCTTGGGGAAGGTGAAGCGGAAATGCGCCGCCCGCGCCGTCGCGGTGACCTGGGCCGTCACGTCGTAGTCGGCGAGATACACGCCGTAGCGATAGGGCCGCGCCGTCTCCGCCTTGTGCGAGAACCAGGATTGGCGCTCGTCTTCCTTGAACTTGAGCGGACCGGTGAGCGCCATCAGCGAGAAGGCGCCGTAATCGTTGAGCCATGGGCTCGGCTGATGGGTCTGCTTGATGCCGCGGATCTTGTGGTCGCCGTAGCGATAGGTCCAGCCGTCGCCCATCTTGTTGGTCATGGGCGTCCAGAAGTTCATGCCCCATGGCACGGCGATCGCCGGATAGGTGTTGCCATAGGACAATTCGAAGGACGAATCGGTCCCGGTGAGCGGGTTGGCGAGATCGGCATAGTCAGGTGCCTGCTGTGCTCCGAGCGGAACCGGAAGCAGGGCCAGGGCAAGCCCCAGCATAGGTATCGCAACTCGCCCCATCCGCATCGTCTCCCTATCCTTTCGCATCGGGGCCTTGCTCACCGGCGCGGGAGCCGGGTTCGCGCCTCGGCCCAGAAGGCGGGGGTGAACATCTGGCCCGCGCCGACAATGGCCGCGTCTTCGGTATTCTCGTGGATCAGGATCGGTATGGCCACCTCGCATGCGGCGAGCCCCTGGCGCAGGGTGGGCGCGAAAAGGTCGAACGCCCCGGCGATGCGCCCGCCGAGCATGATCGTCTCCGCACCGAACCCGCGCGCCCAGGGCGCGACGATCGCGGCGAGATTAGCGCCATATTCCGCGAAGATTCCCCGCAGGGCTTCGTCCTGTCGCGCCTCGGCGGCCATTCTGGCCACGCTTTCCTGGGGCCGGCCGCTCTGCCTTGCCGCCTCGGTCAGAAGCCAGCGGGAGGAGACATAGTCATCGGCGATCCCGTGCTTGAACGGCATGTTCCAAAGGCATCCGCCGGGGGGCACCGCGCCCGGCTCCTCCTCGATCACCGGGATGCCGCGATCGAGGAACGCCGCGCCGAGCCCGGTGCCGAGCGTGATCGCGAGCACCCGCGCGCTGTCTCCCGTCGCGCCCATCGCCACGCAGCCGACCGCGAAGGCAGTCGCGTCGTTCAGGAAGCGGATTTCGCGCGAGGCGGGCAGGCGGCGCTGCAGCTCTTCGCGCACATTGACGCCGTAGAGGCTCTGGAACTTGCCATTGCCTTCGAAAAAGGCGGTGCCGGTGCGATAGTCGAACGGGCCCGGCATCGCGATGCCGACGCCGGTGACCTGATCGGTGTCCGGCGCGATCGTGGTGATCAGGTGCGCCCAGGCATCGAGCAGTTCCGCGCTGGCGGCGCCGCTGCGCGTCTCGCTATGCCGGTAGCTCTTGACGAGGATCCCGTGCCCCTGCCGGTTCAGCAGCGCGCCGGCGACGTGGTGACCGCCGATATCCAGTCCGACGATCATGCCATGCCTCTCCCCCCTGGACCCGTTGTGCCGCGCGACGCGGTCGTTGCGCGAAATGTAATCCATTACATCTTGCGAGGCCAGCCTTATTTGCGGGCAGGTGGTCGAAATGGCTGCGGGCGGTGCCCGGACGGGCTTTCGGCACCATAAGCGGGTGCCGGCGCGTTCATCCGCTGCTCTCGCGCACGACCAGGGTATGCGGAAGAATGTGCACGGCCTCGTCCCGTGCCTTGTCCTCGATCCAGTCGATCAGCAGCTCGCAGGCCTTGGCGCCCATTTCGGCGGCCGGCTGGCGGACGGTGGTGAGCGCCGGCGTGGAGTGGGCGGCGAAATCGATGTCGTCGAAGCCGGTGACCGCGATGTCCGAAGGGACGGAGACGCCGAGCGCCGCGAGCGCCTGGATCGCGCCGATGGCCATTTCGTCGTTGATGCTGACGATCGCGGTGGGGCGCGGAGTCATTGCGAGAATCTCGCGCGCGGCCTCGAAGCCGGACTGCATCCTGAAGCTGCCATGGAGGACGAGCGCCGGATCGAAGGCGATGCCGGCCGCCTCGAGCGCCTGGCGATAGCCCTTGAGGCGATCGATGGCATGGGCATTGGCCTGCGGCCCGCTGATCGCCGCGATCCGGCGATGGCCGCGGGCGATCAGGTGCGCAACGACTTCGCGCATCGCGCCGACATTGTCGATCCGCACCGACGGCGCTTCCGTCAGTTCGCAGCCACAGGCATGGACGATGGGATAGGGCGCCCGGCGGCTGTCGGCCGGCGCATAGTCGGGGCTGAGCTGGATCACGCCGTCCGCCAGCCGCGTCTCGACCAGCCGGGCATAATGTTCCTCGCGCTCGGCCGAATCGCGCGTATCGCCGAGCAGCACCGAATAGCCGCGCTTCCACGCGGTCGCCTCGATGCCGGCGGTGACGTTGGCGAAGAAGGGATTGGCGATGCCCGGCACCAGCACCAGCAAGGTGAAGGACTTGTCGGTACGCAGGTTGCGCGCGAGCATGTTCGGCCGGTAGTTCACGGCCTCGACCGCCTTGAACACTTTCGCGCGAGTCTTCTCGGTCACCTTCTCCGGCTCGCGGAGCGCCCGCGACACGGTCGCCGTCGAAAGCCCGGCGGCACGGGCTACGTCAAGGATGGTGGTCATCGCCGTGTGATTGCCCTTCGCACTTCCCGCATCCATCCGCTCCCCATTGCCCGATCCCGCGCCGTTCGTGACGAAAGAGGGCGATGGCCGGCCCATTGTCAATATTGTCGGGAAGGGCTTTACAAAAAATGTAATCGATTGCAAATCCGGATTCGCGCAACGAGTCCGGGCAGATAGCAAAGGTCCGGCGGGCGCCACGCCGGCGGGCTCGTTGGAGAGGGGGCAGGATTGACCGTTATCGATGGCGCGATCGTCGCCGCCTATCTCGTCGCAACGCTCGTCATCGCGCTGATGGTGCGCCGCCGCGCGGCGCAGAGCATCGACAGCTATTATCTCGGCAACAAGCGGATGCCCTGGTATCTGCTCTGCCTGTCCGATGCATCGGGGATGTTCGACATCTCCGGCACGATGTGGCTGACGACTTTGCTGTTCGTCTATGGCCTGAAGAGCATCTGGCTTCCCTGGCTCTGGCCGGTGTTCAACCAGGTCTTCCTGATGGCGTTCCTCGCGCTGTGGCTGCGCCGTTCGAACGTGCGTTCCGGCGCCGAATGGATATTGCTGCGCTTCGGGGAGGGGGCGGGGAGCCGGCTCTCGCATCTTTCGGTGGTGGTCTTCGCGCTGTTCTGCGTGGTCGGTTTCCTTGCCTATGCCTTTGTCGGCATCGGCAAGTTCATGGAACTGTTCATCCCGTGGGAAACGGTGGCGCCGCTGCTCGGCGGGATGACGGTCGATCCCGCGCTGGTGCCGAACATCTATGCGGTGTTCTTCACCAGCCTGGTCACGCTCTATGTCGTGCTCGGCGGCATGCCCGGGATCGTGTGGACCGACGTGCTGCAATTCTCGATCATGACGATCGCGGCGATCTTCATTGCCGGCCTCGCCATGACATTGGTCTCGCCGGACCAGGTGGTGGCGGCCACGCCCAATGGGTGGATGAACCCGTTCTTCGGCTGGTCGCTCGGCCTGGACTGGCGCGTGATCCAGCCTGAGGTCCAGTCCAAGATCGCCGCCGACGGCTATGGGCTGTTCGGCCCGCTGTTCATGATGATGCTCTTCTCGGGAATCCTGAAGAGCGCGGCCGGCCCCGCGCCGAGCTATGACATGCAGCGCATCCTGGCGACGCGCACCCCGCGCGACGCCGCGAAGCTGACCGGCTTCGTCTCCGTTGTCCTGATGCCGATCCGCTATCTGATGATCACCGGCTTCACGGTGCTGGCGCTGGTCTTTGTCGACCGGCTCGATCTGGTCTCGGGTGGCCGGATCGACTATGAGAGCATCCTCCCCGCCGCGATCCAGAGCTTCGCGCCGGCGGGGATGCGCGGCCTGATCGTCACCGGGCTGCTTGCCGCCTTCATGGCGACCTTCGCCAGCAGCCTGAATGCGGCGCCGCTCTACCTCGTGAACGACATCTATCGCCGCTACGTCAATCCGGGCGCGTCGCAGCGCCGGATGATCTGGATGAGCTACGGCGTGTCGCTCACTGTCGTCCTCATCAGCATGGGGATCGGCCTGTTCGTCGCGAGCATCAACGATGCGCTGCAGTGGATCGTGTCGGGCCTGTGGGGCGGCTACACCGCGTCGAACGTGATCAAATGGTATTGGTGGCGGTTCAACGGCCATGGCTATTTCTGGGGAACGGTCGCCGGCATGGCCTGCGCGATGACCTTCCCGTTCCTGTTCGGCGCGTTCCTGCCCGATATGGGTTCCGTCCTCGCGCTCTACCTTTTTCCGCTGGTGATCCTGGTCGCCGGGACGATCGCCATCACGGTGAGCCTGATGACGCCGCCGACTGACATGGCGGTGCTCAAGACCTTCTACGATCGGGTGCGGCCCTGGGGCTTCTGGGGGCCGGTGCACCGCGCGCTCGCGCAGGACCGGCCGGGCGTGCGGCCGAACCGCAACTTCCCGCGCGACATGTTCAACATCGCGGTGGGGACGATCGTCCAGACCAGCCTGGTGGCGGTGCCGATCTTCCTGGTGCTGAAGAATGTCCCGGGCCTGCTGGCGGCGCTCGCGGTCGCCTCCGCCGGAGGACTGACCCTGTGGCGCACCTGGTACCGCAAACTCGAGGACTGGCCGAGCGACATGGCGCGGCCGGATGCAGCGCCGGAGATTGCGCGATGATCCGGCGGACAGGCATGCGGCTCGCCGCCGCGGCATTGCTGCTGGCCGTCGGCGCGGGCGCGCGCGAGGCTCCGGTGGCGGCGACCCCGGGCGAGGATCCAGCCGCCTATGTCGATCCGCTGATCGGCACCGGCGGCAACGGCCATGTCTTCCCCGGGGCCACCGTGCCGTTCGGCATGGTCCAGCTCAGCCCGTCGAACGATCGCAATGGCTGGAACTGGACTTCGGGCTATCATTATTCCGACGGGGACATCAAAGGCTTCGCGCACACGCACATCAGCGGGGCGGGTCTGTCCGCGCTTGGCGACATCCTGCTGATGCCGACGCGCTCGCCCTCGACCGACGCGGGCTCGGCCGAGCATCCCGGCTCGGGCTATCGCTCGCGCTTCTCGCATGCCCGCGAGCTGGCGCGGCTAGGCTATTACCGCGTCCATCTGGACGATCCGGACGTCGATGCCGAGCTGACCGCCGCCATGCGCGCCGGCTTCCATCGCTATACCTATCGGGGCGATGCACCACGCTATGTGGTGATCGATCCGACGCACAGCGTCGGGGACCACGCCTATCGCACCGAGGTCGAGATCGTCTCCGACCATGAGATCCGTGGCTGGAAGCGCGCGATCAGCCAGTCCTCGGGCGATCGCTCGGTCTTCTTCGTTGCGCGTTTCTCCCAGCCCTTCGCCAGCGCGCAGCTGACGGAGGACGACCGCCCCGTGGCCGGGCGGGTGCGGACGGGGCGCGCGATCAAGGCGCTGGTGCAGTTCGCGCCGGGCGGCGCGGACGGCGTCGAGGTCGCCGTGGCGCTGTCGCATACCGGGCAGGCCGGCGCGCAAGCGAATTTCGATGCCGAGGCGCGCGGGCGCGGTTTCGACGCGGCGCTGGCCGACGCCACCCGGCTCTGGCAGGAACGCCTGTCGCGGATCACCATCGAGGGGGATGTGCGGCAGAAGCGGCTATTCTACACTGCGGCCTATCATGCGGCGATCGCGCCCAACCTGATCTCCGACGTCACCGGCGCCTATTATCTCGATGGCCGGGTCCGCCAGTCGCGCATCCCGCAATTCAGCAATTTTTCCACCTGGGACACCTATCGCGCACTGCATCCGCTGCTGACGATCATCGACACCAGGAAGGATGGCGAGATCGTCGCCGCGATGGTGTCGCGCCATGCCGATCAGGGCATGTTGCTGCCGAGCTGGGAGGCCGTCGGCCACGACAATCGCGTGATGATCGGCTACAGCATCGTCTCGCCGATCGCCGATGCGGTGCTGAAGGGCATTCCCGGCGTCGATCCCGAAGCCGCCTATGCTGCGATCCGCGCCAGCGCGTTCGACACGACCAAGCACAGCAACGTCTATGACGCGAACGGCATGGCGGGCTATCTGGCCTATGGGTTCGTGCCCGCCGACGTGGCGAGCTCGGTCTCCAAGACCACCGAGCAGAATTACGAGGACTGGGCGATCGGCCGCGTCGCGGAGAAGCTCGGCAAGCATGTGGACGCCGCGCGCTTCGCCGCCCGCGCGACCGGCTGGCGCCAGCTCCATGACCCCGCGACCGGCTATCTCCTGCCGCGGCTGGCCGATGGCAGCAGGGTGCCGGTGCCGATGGACACCTGGGACACGCTGAACCGGCACTATGTCTCGGGCAATATCTGGGCCTATTCGGCCTATACGCCGCACGACATGGTCGCCGCCATCCGGCTGCACGGCGGGCGCGAGGCCTATGCGCGCTGGCTGGAAGGCATCTTCACCGATACCCGGCCGATCGGCGGCGAGCAGCATGTCGACATCTCGGGCTTTATCGGCCGCTATGCCCATGGCGACGAGCCGGGCCACCATATGGCCTGGCTGTTCAATCTCACGGGCGCGCCGTGGTTGACCCAGCTCTATGTGAACCGCCTGATCCGGGAAATGTATGCCGACCGGCCGGACGGCCTCGTCAACAACGAGGATCTGGGCCAGATGTCGGCCTGGTACGTGCTGGCCACGCTGGGCTTCTATCCGGTGGCGCCGGGCGACCTGACCTATCAGCTCGCGGCACCCCATCATCGCCGCGCGACCATCAAGCTGGAGAGCGGGAGGCGCTTCGTCGTCGAGGCCGACAATCTGACGCCGGAGAATATCTTCGTCCAGTCGGCGACGCTCGACGGCAAGCCCTATCCTCATAGCTATATCCGCCACGACCGGATCATGGCCGGCGGCGTGCTGCGTTTCGAGATGGGGCCTAAGCCGAACCGGGCCTGGGGAAGCGATCCGCGCGACACCAGCCTTGGGGCATTCGACGACAAGGCGCCGGTGGAAGTGCCGCATCGCGCGGCCTGGGCGCCGTTCGATCCCGACGCCTCGGCATATTTCGCGGGCGCGCGCACCATCGCCCTGAAGACCGCCGAGCCGGGCGCGGAAATCCGCTACACGCTCGACGGCCGCGCGCCGGATGGACGGTCGCCACGGTACGCGCGCCCGCTTCGGATCAGCCGCGACACGGTGCTGAAGGCCGTGACGCTGCGCCAGGGGCTGGTGGCGAGCACGGTCTTCGAGAAGCACTATGCCCGCGCCGCTACCGCCGGGCTCGGGCCCGGCTATCCGCGGATAACGATCGCCGAGCCCGACATGCCTTATGGCCGGGCCGACGGCGCGCTGCTGATCGATCAGCAGCGCGGCACGCGTTTCTACGGGGACAAGAAATGGTCGGGGCGGCTGGGCGACATCACCGCGACCATCGACCTGGGCAGGTCGCGGCCGGTGCGCAGCGCGACGATCGGCTATCTCGACGATCCGATGAACGGCATCCTCGTGCCGCGGCGGATCGAGATATGGGCCGGAAACCAGGCCGGTGTGCTGGCACTGGCGGGGGCGCGCGACATCGCCGCGCCGCACGCGATCCGGCAGGCGGTCGATCGGCTGCGGATCCCCGTGCGCGGCAGCTTCCGCTACTATCAAGTCCGCGTGCTTTCCGCGGGCACCATGCCGCCAGGCCTCAGCCCGCCCGGGCGCAAGGCTTGGCTGTTCCTCGATGAGATCCTATTGCAATGACCGGTTCTGCCGCGGCCGCCGCCGCACCTGACGCGCTGCGACGGCGCATTCCGCTTGCCGAGAACTGGGTGTTTCGTCGCGCCGGCGATACGGCCTGGATGCCGGCCCGCGTGCCCGGCTCGAACTTCACCGACCTGCTGCGCAACGGCGTGATCGAGCCGCCGTTCGCGCGCGATGCCGAGCTTCGGCTGCAGTGGATCGAGGACGAGGACTGGGAATATAGCTGCACGTTCGACGTGGCGGACGAGGATCTGGCGGCGGACAGCGTCGCGCTGGTCTTCGAGGGGCTGGATACCTGTTGCTCGGTCGTGCTCAACGGCGTTCCGCTGCTGCGGGCCGAGAACATGTTCTGCGTGCACCGGGCCGAGTGCCGGGCGCTGCTGCGTCCGGGCGGCAACGAACTGGCGATCCTGTTCAGGTCGCCGGTTGCGCTCGGCGCCGAGCGGCGCGCGCGAGAGAGCGTGCTCTATCCGGCGGAGAACGACAAGACCGCGGATCACGCCAGCGTCTATGTGCGCAAGGCGCCCTATCATTTCGGTTGGGACTGGGGCCCGAAATACGTCACCTCGGGCGTCTGGCGGCCGGTCTGGCTCGACATTGTCCGCACGGCGCGCATCGCGGAACTGCGGCACGAGATCGTCCGCCTGTCGCCGGAACGGGCCGAGCTGGCCTTCACCGTCGAGATCGAGGGACAGGCAGGCGGCGAGGCCTGGCTGGAGCTGACGTGCGACCGGCCCGATGTGCCTCCCGTCCGGCACTTCGTGACGCTCGCACCGGGCCTGCGGAAGCACCGGATCGCGGCGATGGTGGACGATCCCCGCCTCTGGTGGCCCAACGGCCTGGGCGAGGCCTATCTCTACGGCTTCACCATGCGGCTGGTCGATCGGGAAGGCGCAATCGATGCCGCCGCGCAGCGGATCGGATTGCGCACGGTCGAAGTGGTCAACCAGCCCGACGCGCATGGCGAGTGTTTCTATCTCAAGGTGAACGGCCGCCCGGTGTTCATGAAGGGGGCCAACTACATCCCGCAGGACAGCTTCCAGGAAGCGGTCTCGCCTGAGCGCCATCGCCAGCTGTTTCGCGATACCGCGGACGCCAACATGAACATGCTCCGCGTCTGGGGCGGCGGCGTGTACGAAAGCGACCTGTTCTACGATCTCGCCGACGAGCACGGCATCCTGATCTGGCAGGATTTCATGTTCTCGTGCACGCTCTATCCCGCGGACGCGGCCTTCCTCCGGCTGGTCGAGGAAGAGGCCGCGCAGGCGGTGCGCCGGCTGCGGCATCATGCCTGCCTGGCGCTGTGGTGCGGCAACAACGAGATCAGCCTGGGCGTGGCCCATTGGGAATGGCCCGAGAAATTCGGATATTCCGCCGCGCAGTTCGCCGCGATGGTGGCGGGAAATGCGCGGCTGTTCGACGAGCTGCTGCCGGATGTCGTCGCCCGGCTGGATCCGGGTCGCTTCTATTTCCCGTCATCGCCGATCGGGCACTGGAACGATCCGGCCGACGACATGCGCGGCGACGGCCATTATTGGGGGGTGTGGCACGGCGAGCTGCCCTTCGCGACCTATGGCGAGCGGCTGTCGCGCTTCATGAGCGAATATGGCTTCCAGTCCTATCCGCTGCTGGACTCGATCCAGCGCTTCACCGCGCCCGAGGATCGCGTACTCGGCTCGCCCGTGCTCTCGGTGCACCAGAAGCATGCGCGGGGCGATGCGATCATCGGCCGTTTCGTGCGCGAGGCCTTTGGTGAACCGGCCGGCTTCGAGCAGTTCTGCTACCTCAGCCAGGTGCTCCAGGCGGACGGACTGCGCGTCGCCTTCGAGGCGCATCGGCGCAACATGCCGATCTGCATGGGGTCGCTCTACTGGCAGCTCAACGATTGCTGGCCGGCCGTCTCCTGGTCGGGGATCGACTATTACGGGCAGTGGAAGGCGCTGCACTATCAGGCCGCGCGCTCGTTCGCGCCGGTCCTGGTCTGTGCCGAGGCGCATGAGGGCGGGTTCCGCATCCATGGCGTGTCCGATCGGATGGAGGATATCGCGGCCGAGCTGGTGGTCGAGCTGGTCGATTTCGACGGCATCGTGCTGTGGCGCGAGGCGCGCGCCGTCCGGCTCGGCGCGAACGAGGCGCGTGCGCTGCTGCTGGTCTCTGCGGATGACCTGCCGGCGCTGGATCG
Source organism: Sphingomonas sp. NPDC092440 (assembly GCF_044754985.1). Lineage (NCBI taxonomy): Bacteria > Pseudomonadati > Pseudomonadota > Alphaproteobacteria > Sphingomonadales > Sphingomonadaceae > Sphingomonas > Sphingomonas sp. NPDC092440. The sequence continues at coordinate 122,880 of NZ_JBIVQA010000009.1, forward strand.
CGGGGCCACGCTGCTGACCCTGAGGCTGGTGCGCGAGGGCGAGACGCTGGCCGCGAACATCGTCCATCCGGAAGTGCTCCACGCCTCGGCACTGCCCGAGCCCGGGATCGAGATCGAGCTACTGGGCCCCGACGCCGTGCGGATCAGCGCGCGGCGGTTCGCGCGGGCGGTCCATGTCGCGGCCGCCGCTCTCGATGCATCGGGGGGGAGCCTGAATTTCGACGACAATTTCTTCGATCTGCTCGCCGGGGAAGCGCGAGTGGTGCGGGCGCGCGACGGCCGCCGGTTCGATCCGACGACGCTCCGGGTGACTTCGGTTCGGGGCACGCATGCGATCGCGCCGGCCCCGGCCGTGCTCGAGGAACCGGTCCAGCGGGCCGCCGCAGCGGAGCGCTGAGTGGCGCGCGCCCGCATCCGCGCAACCTTGTGGGGCGGCACCGCATTCGCCGTCGCCCTCGCGCTTGCGTTGCCCGGATGCGCGGCGTTCGCTCGGGCGCCGCAATCTGCGGACGCGCCATTGGCGCTCTCGCCGCCGTTCGCGCTCGGCGTGGAACAGTTGTTCGCCTGGAAGGCGGCCGGTCCGCTCGCCGATGCGCGCAATGTCTCGCGCGTGCCGCTCGCCAGCCGGATGCTCGATCCCGGACCGGGGCCCGATCCCGCTGCCAGGCTGGACCCGAGGGTCCGCGTGCTGTTCGCGCCGGACGGGATGAACAATTTCGCCAATTACCTGGTGCCGCAGCGCCGGTTCAATCTCTACACCTTCACGCACTGGGCGCAGATCGACGTGCTGTCGTGGTTCGCCGGCGCGGCGGAGCACAATGTGATGATCCCGGCCCGGCCCTGGGTCGACACCGCGCATCGCAACGGCGTGAAGGTGATCGGCACGGCATTCTTCGCGCCGCGCGCCTGGGGCGGTTCGGCGAAGACGCTCAAGGCCTTTCTGCGCGAGGATGGCGAGGGCCGCTTCCCGGCGGCCGATCGCCTGGTCGAGATCGCGCGGCACTATGGCTTTGACGGGTGGCTGATCAATCAGGAGACGGACGTCTCGCCCGAGCTTGGCGGGTGCATGGCGCGGTTCATGGCGTATCTGACGCGGATCGCGCCACCGGGCATGGAAATCCATTGGTACGACGCGATGCTGCCCGACGGCCGCGTCCAGTGGCAGAATGCCTATGACCCCCGCAACGCGGCGTTGCTGCAGGATGGCGCGACGCGCGTGGCGGACGCGATGTTCCTCAACTACCAATGGACGCCCGCCGGCCTGCGCGCGGGCGCGGCGCTGGCGGAGGCGAGGGGGCGTGACCGCTACGCGCTGTTCATCGGCGCCGATCTCTGGCCCGCCCGGGACAATGCGCAGCGGGCGTTCGGCAACAAGAGCTGGCTGCGCGACTTGCGCGAGCAGGGGGACGGGCCGGCGCTGGGCTCGGTCGCGCTGTTCGCGCCGAACTTCAACTTCAACGCCGGCGGCGAATTCGGCGATTTTCGCGCCGATCCGCGCGATGTGAAGCACTTCTACGACGGTGAGACCCGCCTGTTCGCCGGCGATGACCGCAACATGGCCACGGGCAATTCCACCGAAGCGATGCGGACCGGAGCGTGGGAAGGTCTGGCGGCGCTGGTGCCGGCCCGCTCGGCGATCGCGAAGCTGCCGTTCGAAACCAGCTTCAACACCGGGCACGGCCTGATCAATGCCCGGGACGGGGGCGTCGTCGGCGGTCCGTGGCACGACATGGCGCGGCAGGACCCGCTCCCGAGCTGGCAATTCGCCCATAGCCCGGCCGCCCGGCTGGAGATCGGCTATGATTTCCGGCGCGCCTGGCAGGGCGGCAGCTCGCTGCGGGTGCTGCCCGCGGCGGCGTTGCACGCCCCGGCCGAGGTACCGCTATTCCTCACCAACCTGTCGATCGGCGCGCGGACCGGGCTTTCGGTCACCGCGATCGCCCCATCGCCGGGCTATGCGCTGCGCCTGACGATGGCCGATGGCAGCGAATCACTTCACCCCCTGGCCGCCACGGGCGCGTGGCGGGAACGCCGCTGGTGCCTCGGGCCACTGGCCGGGAAGGCGATACGGCGAATTTCCCTCATGATCGAGCGCGGATATCCCAAGCCCTTGAATCTAGGGAAGATAGCCATCCAGGGTCGCTGTTCTCCCGCAGGGTAGGAAACCGGTGTCAGTCATTCGGTCCGGCTGCAATAAAAGCGTTTGACAAAGGAAATGTAATCGATAACTTTGTAATCGATTACATTTGGATCGTCGAACCGGAGCCGGGCGGATGCGTCAAGGGCAGGGTCAAGGCGAACGATGGAATCGGGGAGGAAATGGCGGCTAGCGGTCAACGCGCCGCCGGCTTGAAAGGGAGAGGGGCAATGGCCTTTTGTCGCACTGTCGGGAGCGCATCCAGATCGGATATGCTCCGCAACGTTCTGCTGACCACTACCAGCCTGGCAATCGTCACGATCGTGCCGCTGGGGGTTGCGCACGCGCAGGAAGCGCGGCCTGAAGCGGCCGCAACCCAGGAGGAGGAAGGCGAGGCCATCCTCGTGACGGGATATCGCGCGTCGATCCGGGAAGCCCTGCGCCAGAAGCGCGATGCGAACGCGATCGTCGAAGTGATCACGGCCGAGGATATCGGCAAGTTCCCCGACAAGAACGTCGCCGACGCGCTGCAGCGCGTGCCCGGCGTGGTCATCACCCGCGATGGCGGCGAGGGCAAGACGGTGAGCGTCCGCGGCCTGCAGGCCGGCCTCACCCTGACCCAGCTGAACGGCAACTATATCGCGTCCTCGGAGACCAACGACGAGGCCACGCGCTCGTTCAACTATGTGCTCCTGCCGTCGAACATGCTGTCCAGCGCGGAGCTGTACAAGACGCCCGAGGCGCGGATCGACGAAGGCGGCATCGGCGGCACGGTGATCCTGAAGACCCGGCGTCCGCTCGACCTGCCGGCCTGGTCGGGTTTCGTGACCGCCGAGGGCACCTATTCCGACACCAGCGCGAAGGTCGATCCGCAGCTTTCGGGCATGATCTCGTGGCGCAACGAAGCCGAGACCGTCGGTTTTCTCGTCGGCACCACATGGCAGCGGCGCACCAACCGCAGCATGGAGGTCAGCACCGAAAGCTGGAACTGGTATTCCGACAACAACGCGCGGAGCGCGGTCGACGTCAACGGCAAGGCGCTCGATCCGCAGCCGTCGAAATGGTGGGGCGGCTCGGGCTTCAACGACCAGAACGGCAAGCATTATTCGGATTTCTTCCTGCCGACCTCGGTCAATTTCGCGGTGCGTGACGAAAAGCGCGAGCGGCTGGGCATCCAGGCGACCGCGCAGCTGAAGCCGTTCCACAACCTCACCCTGACCGCCAATTACTTCCGCTTCGATCTGAAGGGGGATTATGCGCTCAACATGCTGAAGATCCCGGAATGGAATCTTGCCCGGGTTTCGTGGGACGGAAATTACGGGGGCGGCAGGCTGCTCAACGGGCTCACGCTCGATCCCAGCGGCACCATCGCGACCGGCGCGGAATATCGGAAGCTCGCGGGCCGGACCTATTATTGCAACGAAACCCAGGCCGCGGCCGGCGGAAAGCCCTCGGGCGGCTGGGGCCCCGACGACTGCACGATCCCTACGCCGCAGCTCACCGGCGGCTATAGCCGTGAGAAGGCGCTGTCGCAGACGGTCGACTTCTCGGTCGATTGGGAGAGCGGTCCGTGGCGCGCCACTCTGGTGGGTGGCCGTACCTGGTCCGAGGGCGGTCCGTCGTTGAACTTCCGCATGTCCGCCAAGCCCCGTCGCTTCGTCAACGGCGCATGGCAGATGGGCAACGGCCTCAGCGCCTGGAATCTGACGGGCACGCCATCGGCGACCTTCTCGCCGGACCTCCAGGACAATCTGCGCGCCGGGATTGCCGAGATCGATCTGGGATCGACCGATTCCTCCTGGAAGGAAACGTCGATCTCGCAGAATTATGTCCAGGCCGACGTCACCAGGCAGTTCGAAAGCTCGTGGCTGCAGTCGATCCAGGCCGGCGTCAAATATCGCGACGGCAAGGTGCACCGCAACACCGGCAACACCTTGTGGTATTGCCCGGGAACGACCACGCGCTACCAGAATGGTTGCGATGCCCAGGCGTCGACGGCGCGTCCGGAATATTTCTATGCCAAGGCGCTCGGCCATATCGAGGGTGGCTTCAACGCCAATGTTTTCCCGGGGATCGATTTCCCGGCCTATCTCGCGCAGCTGAAGGCGCGTTACGGTGATGCGGTTCGCTACGAGGAACCCGATTTCATCTACAATGTCGGCGAGAAGATCCTCTCCGGCTATACGCAGCTCAACTTCAAGGCGGACCGCATCCGCGGCAATATCGGCCTGCGTGTCGCCCGGACCAAGCAGCATGCCGAGTCGACCGACGCGATCGAGCGCTTCCTCGACTATTTCGTGGATGGCCCGGGCGGCACGCCGCAGCCCTGCACGACCGAGCCGGGCTGCGAGAGCGGTTTCCTCAAGAACGAGATCAAGGAGAAGACTTTCGAGCTCAACACGCTGGACAAGACCTATACCGACTTCCTGCCCAGCCTGAACTATGCCGTCGACCTGACCGACCGGCTGGTGCTGCGCGGCGCCGTTTCCAAGGTCATCTCGCGGACCGGCTATACCGACATCGCCTTTCCGGGCGCCCTCAACTTCGTCTCGCAGGAATATAGCTCCGATCGCAGCGCGGCGGGTGGAAGCACCGATCCGGGCTGGACGGGATCGGGCAGCAACAAGGATCTGAAGCCGTTCGAGGCGTGGCAATATGACGTCGGCCTGGAATGGTATTTCCACCCCGGCTCGGTGGTGGGCGTCGGCCTGTTCCGGAAGGATGTGAAGAACTTCATCGTGCCGGTGACTCGCGACCAGCAGGTGACGATCGGTGGCAATACCGTAACGGTCCGCAATTTCTCGACTTCGGCCAATGGTCGCAACGGCGTCTCGAAGGGTATCGAGCTCTATGCCCAGCACACGCTGGACTTCGGCCTCGGCTTCCAGGCGAACTTCACCTACAACGACACCAACATGGCCGCGGTCATGCTGGACGGGAAGGAAATCGCCAGGTCGCCGCTCGTCGGCAGTGCGAAGACCCAGCTCAACGCCACGGTCTTCTACGAGAGCGACAAGTTCCTGGCGCGCGCCTCGTACAATCGCCGCGGCGAGCTGGTGGGGGGCCTGCACAACGGGCTCAGCATCTATTCCGAGCCCTATCAGCAGGTCGACCTGAACGTGGCGTACAACATCACCAAGCGGCTGATATTGAGCGCGTCGGTGCTGAACCTGACCAAGGAGGAACAGCGCGCGCATCTGGGCAACGACACCAAGGCCCGGCTGTGGACCAACAATTATTCGGGCCGTATCGTCTATGGCGGCGTGACGTATAAGTTCTAGGTCATCCAGTTCCCCTCGCGTCCGGCGGGTGCGAGGGGGATTTCCGAAGGGCGGGATCATGGTCGTGCCGGCGACGGGGCCGGATGCCGTCATGGCCCGATGCGGCGGTGCCGGCGCAAGGACCGGCGATCGTCGCCCGGGCAGTCCATCGGTCGATGCCGGGGAGGGGAGTTTGCAGCGATGAGCACCGACAACCGCATCAGGAAGCTGGTCGTCGTGGGCGGCGGCAGCGCCGGCTGGATGGCGGCGGCGGTGCTGGCCACGTATCTGGGACGCGGTACCTCCGTCCGCCTGATCGAATCGGAGGAAGTCGGCATCGTCGGGGTGGGCGAGGCCAGCGTCCCGCACATGAAGACGTTCAACACCGAGATGCTGGGCATCAAGGAAGTCGATTTCGTCGTCGAGACCCAGGCCAGTTTCAAGCTCGGCATCCAGTTCAACGACTGGGCGCGGATCGGCGACAGCTATGTCCATGGCTTTGGAAAGATCGGCCAGGGCATCGGGCCGTTGCCGTTCCACCAATTCTGGCTGAAGCAATATCTCGCCGGACGCGCGGCGGAGATCGGTGCCTATTCGCTGCAGACGGTGGCGGCGCCGCTGAACCGGTTCATGCCGAGCCCCGCCAATGCCCCGGAAGGCTCGCCGCTGGCGGATATCGCCTATGCCTATCATTTCGACGCGAGCCTGTATGCGCGCTTCCTGCGGAACCTGTCCGAGCGCCGGGGCGTGCAGCGCACCGAGGGCAAGATCGTCGAGGTGATCCGGCGCCCCGAGGATGGTTTCGTGGAAGCGGTCGTGATGGAAAGCGGCGAGCGCATCGAGGGCGAGCTGTTCGTCGACTGCTCGGGCTTTCGCGGCCTGTTGATCGAGCAGGCGCTCGAGACCGGCTATGTGGACTGGACGCATTGGCTGCCCTGCGATCGGGCGATGGCGGTTCCGTGCGAGAATGCCGGCCCGCTCACGCCCTATACGCGCGCCACTGCGCGCGGGGCCGGCTGGCAGTGGCGCATTCCGCTGCAGCATCGCTGCGGCAATGGCTATGTCTATTCCAGCCAGCACATCAGCGACGACGAGGCGGCGGCCACGCTGCTCGCGAATCTCGATGGCAAGGCGCTCGCCGATCCGCGTCCGCTGCGCTTCACCACGGGCATGCGCCGGAAGTTCTGGCACAAGAACGTCGTTGCGGCGGGCCTGGCCGCCGGCTTCCTGGAACCGCTGGAATCCACGAGCATCTATCTGGCCCAGTCGACCATCCAGCGCCTGATCGGCCTGTTCCCGAACCGGGATTTCGATCCGCTGCTGGCCGAGCGCTTCAACCGGGAAACCACGTTCGAATGGGAACGGGTGCGCGACTTCATCATCCTGCACTATCACGCGACCGAGCGGGGCGACACGCCGTTCTGGGACCATTGCCGCACCATGTCGGTCCCGGCGCCCTTGCAGGAGACGATGGACCTGTTCCGCGGCGATGGCCGCTATTTCCGCAACGGCGAGGATTTCTTCGCGCTGCCGAGCTGGGTGCAGGTGATGCTGGGGCAGCGCATCGTGCCGCGCGGCTATCATCCGATCGTCGACGAGATGCCGGAGGGCCAGCTGGCCGCATATCTCGAGCAGACGCGCGAGGCGCTGGCGAACTGCGCCGAGGCCATGCCCTTGCATCAGGCATTCATCGACGGGCACTGCAAGGCGCCGCCGGACCGGGTTCAGGCCGGCGCAACGCCGCATATGATCAAGGCATAGGGGAGCTTCGGTAATGGACATCACAAGGCGAGCGGTGCTCGCGGCCGGCGGCGGGATCGCGACTTCGGCGATGCTGGGCCGGGTCGGCGTCGCCCGGGCAGCCGGGTTCGCCAGCAAGCGCCCGCCGGTTGCCGAGCGGCGGTTCGTGAACCAGGCAGTGGAGCGCGAGATCGCCCGGGTTTCCGGGATGATCGCCGACCCCGAACTCGCCTGGCTGTTCGGCAACTGCTACCCCAACACGCTCGACACGACGGTCGCGATGGGCACCGTGGAGGGCAAGCCGGACGCCTTCGTGATCACCGGCGACATCCCGTGCCTGTGGCTGCGCGATTCGGCCGCGCAGGTCCGCCCCTATCTCCACCTGGCGAAGCAGGATGCCGGGTTGCGCGAGCTGTTCCGCGGATTGATCGGCCGCCATGCGCGGTCGGTCCTGATCGATCCCTATGCCAATGCCTTCATGCACAATCCCGACGAGAAGACCTCGCTGGTCTGGGCGAAGGAAGACGATACGGAGATGCGGCCGGGCGTCGCCGAGCGGAAATGGGAGATCGATTCGCTCTGCTATGTCGTGCGCCTCGCTTATGGCTATTGGCGCGAGACGGGGGACAAGGCCCCGTTCGATGCCACCTGGGCCGAGAGCGCCCGGGCGATCGTGCGCACTTTCCGCGAGCAGCAGCGCAAGGACGGGCCCGGCCCCTACAAGTTCCAGCGCACCAACAAGCAGCCGAGCGAGACGCTGCAGGCCGGCCTCGGCCTGCCGACCCGCAAGGTCGGGCTGATCCATTCGGCCTTCCGCCCCTCGGACGACGCCTGCATCTTCCCGTTGTTCGTGCCCGCCAACCTGTTCGCGATGACTGCCCTGCGCGAGTTGGCGGCCGTGGCGAGCGAGGCACGCGGCGACGCCGCGTTGGCGCGGGACGCGGCGGCGCTGGCGGATGAAGTCGAGCAGGCGCTCGCCCGCCACGGGGCGATGACCCTGCCGGACGGGCGCGAAGTCTGGGCCTATGAAGTCGATGGCTATGGCAACGCGCTGTTCATGGACGACGCCAATGTGCCTTCGCTCTCGGGTCTGGCCTGGCTCGGCTGCGTGTCGGCGAACGATGCGCGCTGGCGGCGCACGCGCGATGCGGCGTGGAGCCCGGCCAATCCCTGGTTCTTCCGCGGCAAGGCCGGCGAAGGCATTGGCGGGCCGCACCAGGGCGAGGACTTCATCTGGCCGATGTCGCTGATCGTGCGGGCGCTGTCCTCCGGCGACGATGCGACCATCCTCGCATGCCTGCGCACCTTGAAGGCTACCCATGCCGGCACCGGCTTCATGCATGAGGCATTCCACAAGGACGACGCCGCCAAGTTCACGCGTGACTGGTTTGCCTGGGCCAACGGCCTGTTCGGCGAACTGATCCTGCACCTCGCCCGGACCCACCCCAAGCTCCTCTCCGTCCCCTTGGCCGGGTGAGCGCGCCAGGAGGGGGAGCGCGCGCCCGGATGGGCTGAGCCCGGGTTGGTTACGTGGCTTGTCACGCAGCCGACCCGCGCCTGTTATATTCGTTCCGCATAGGCCTGGGCCCATGGGTATCGCGGGAAATGCACAGGCAGGGCCGGCAACCTGGCCTGTCTTCTACAGATTGGCCGGCACGGAATTGTGGGAGCGTTTCTCGCTCCACGGCATGAAGGCGTTGCTGACGCTCTACCTGGTCCGGGAGGTGCTGGCCGATGGCGCCAGGCTCCCCTGGGGCATGGCGGGGCTGCGCGCGATGCTCGAGACCCTGTGGGGGCCGTTGTCTCCCATCGCCTTGGGGTCCAACATCTATGGGCTCTACGCGGCGCTGACCTATTTCGTGCTGCCGCTGGGCGGCCTGGCGGGCGATCGCCTTGTCGGCCGGCGCGCGGCGGTGGTGGCCGGCGCGGTGCTCATCGCCTGCGGCCACCTCCTGTTGACCGACCCCTATCTGCTGCTGCCGGCGCTGCTGCTGCTCATCCTGGGCACGGGACTGCTCAAGGGCAATCTCGCCGCGCAGGTCGGCGAGCTCTTCCCCGCGCCGGACGGCCGGCGGGACCGGGCGTTCGCGATCTATCTGGCCTTTCTCAACATCGGCGTGATGCTGGGGCCGCTGGTGTGTGGGCTGCTCGCCCAGGCGCTCGGCTGGGGCTATGCCTTTGGGGCCGCAGGCGTCGCCATGCTGGCCGGGCTCGGCCTTTATCTCACCATTCCGGCCACGCCGCAGCGCGTGCGCGCGCGCCCGGCGCCGGGGGAGGACCGCGCCTATCGGCCGGTGACGGCGATCGGGGCGATCCTCGTCGTCATCCTCGCCTTCTGTGCCTATGAGCAGGTGTCCAACATCTTCCTGCTATGGGTGGCGGACGCGATCCGCCCGACGGTCTGGGGACTGCCCGTGCCGCCGGCCTGGTTCGCCTCGGCGGACGGCGTCTTCACCATCCTGATGGTCATCCTGACGATGCGATGGCGATGGCTCGCATCGCTGCGGGACTGGGATCGGCTCGCCATGGGCTGCGCGGCGATCATGCTCGGCTATGGCCTGCTCGCGCTGGTGGCGGGAACGGGGCTGCGTTCGACGGCGGGGCCGCTGGCGGTGCTGCTGCTGCTCGATCTCGGCGTGGCGCTGGTCTGGCCGGCGGGGCTGGCGATCATCACCGGCGCGACGCCGCAACGGCTCGCGGGCGTGATGGTCGGCATATTCTACCTGCATGGCTTCTTCGCCAATCTGGTGGTCGGTTCGCTGGGCGCCCTGTACGAGCGGCTGCCGGCGGCGACATTCTGGGCGATCCATGCCGGCATCGCCGGAAGCGCCGTGCTGGTCTCGCTGGCGCTGCGGGCATTTGGCGGCGAGAAGCGCGGGTTTCGCTTGCCCTGGCGCCTCAACACCGCGCGGTGACGGGATCGCAGCGCACCAGGACCCCGCCCGGCAGCGCGGCGCGATAGGCGAGCCGTTCCGGGTTGGTGGCGCCTTCGTACAGGTCGCTGCTGACCCATTGCGCGCCCGAGGCGATGGCGGCGTCGAGCCGCCGGCGATCGGCGGCGCGCGCTTCCTTCAGGCCCGCATCCGCGCGAGTGCGGACGATAAATCCGGCGCGGACGAGTCGATGGATACGTTCGCCCTCCGCAATCGGGTCCTGGATGTTGAAAACCGCCGCCTCGTCCGCATCCTCGGGATAGAAGCCGAACATCGCCCGGCCGCGCAGCGACGGATGACCGACGCGATAGGCCTCTTCATGCGCCGTGCTGCCGTCGAGCACGAACAGGAAGCGGCCGGCCGCCCGCGCCAGGCTCGGCCAGCGGCGCGCGGTCGCCGCGGCGCGCAGCGTCGGCAGCGTGCGCCGAACATCGTCGGGCGTGACGAGCCGCTCGCGTCCGATCTCCGCCAGGATGTCGGCATCGAGCGCGGCCAGGTTGCCGGCATCGAAGCGCGCGCCGCCGGCGTCCCCGGTGTTGATCAGGACCATGACCGGCCCATGGCCCGGATGCCGCTCCGACCAGTGCCGCAGAGTCGCCAGGCACAGGCGGAGGGTCAGGCAATGAGTCTCGGTGTCGAAGCCGGGGATGTGCAGCACCTTGGCGCCCGGCGCGGCCATGATCCGGCGGCTCTCGGCATCGGCGCTGCCATAGGGAGCGGCATAGGCGCCGCCCGCAGGATCGGGCGCGACGTCCAGCTCGAGCTGGCGCAGGCCGAGGGCAAGCTGCGCCTCGAGCGGCGGATGGCCATAGGCAAGGCCCGCCCATTCCGCCGCACCGGCACCGGCAAGCCGGGCGCGCAGCTGCGGCGAAGGATAGGGGCGATAGCTGTTGTGCGAGCCGATGAGCTGCACCTGGTCGAGCCGCAGGTCGCCGCGCGGCGCGGAAGCCGCCCCCGTACCGGCGACGAGCGCCAGCAAAGCCAGCGCGCGCATCATGCCGGCGCTCCCGTCATCGGCTCGCTGATGCCCGGCGCGCCGGTTTCCCAATGCCCGGCGAGCCCGTGGACGGTGCCGTCGCCCGCCTCGACGCGCACGTCATACCAGCGATGCGCGGCCAGCACCGCCAGCTGCACCGTCGCTTCCTCCCCGGGGGCCAGGCGAAGCCGACTGCTGCTCGGGGCGGCGTGGCGCGAGGCGATGCGCAGGTCCACCGGCGCCGTATCGCGATTGGCGAGATGGACGTGCGTTGCCGCGCCGACGCGCTCGGCATGGCTGGTGAAGCGCGTGCCCGTCATGATCGAGCGATGGAAACCATTGGGACCGGTCACGGTGAGCGTGCGCCGCGCGGCGATGTCGACGGGCCAGCTGTCGTCGAGCGACCGGCCCGCGCCCACGGTATAGTGGCGCGGGCCGTGATCGTCGCCGCTGCCGGTGACGCAGAATACCGCCGCGCGCGTGCCGCGGTTGCGGAAGGTCAGGCGCAGCCGGTCGGCCTCCCAGCGCGGCTCCACCTGGAGATCATAGGGCAGGGCGCGGGCCGGGCGCGTGCCCGGCTCCTGCCGGGCGGGCGGCGGTGCCTCGGCCACCACCGGCTTCGCCTGGCGGCAGGCCGCATCGCTGGCGGCGACATAGCCGTCCACGGGCGGCAGCGCCGCGAGCCACGCCATGTCCCGGCGCGCGGCGGGCGACAGATCGAAATCGAACATCGACAGCAGGTCGCCGCACACCGCGCGCCGCCATGGGCTGATATTGGGCTCCAGCACTCCGAAGCGACGCTCGAGGAAACGCAGGACCGAAGTGTGGTCGGCCAGCTCCGAATTCACCCAGCCGCCCCGCGTCCATGGCGAGGCGATCAGCATCGGCACGCGCGGCCCCAGGCCGACCGGCTGGCCGCGATAGTCCTCGCCGTCCAGCGCGACCGTGCTCGCGCCCATGCCCGGCAGCGTGGCCGGAAGCGGCGGGCTCATATGGTCGAAAAAGCCGTCATTCTCGTCATAGTTCAGGATGAAGACGGTCTTGGCCCAGACCTCCGGATTGGCGGCGAGCGCGGCGATGAGCCGGGCGCTGAGCGCCTGGCCATAAGCGGGCGGCGCATCGGGATGCTCGCACATATGGAAGGGCGCGACGATCCACGCCACTTGCGGCAGGCGGTCCGCCGCCACGTCGGCGGCGAAGGCGCTTACCAGATGCTCCCCGCGCGACGTGCCCGCGTTCGCGCGCGTCGATCCCTCCACCCAGGCGCGCGCCGCCGCATATTCGGCGGTCTCCTTCCCGATCCCGCGATACCGGGCGAACAGCGCCAGGGGATTGTCGCCGTAATTGTCATATTCCTGATAGAGCTTCCACCGGACCCCCGCAGCCGAGAGGCGGGCGGCATAGGGCGTCCAGTCCAGCGCATGCGCCTTCGGATCGTCGCGGCCCATATCGGCGGTCTCGTTCGGATCGACGCCGTCATTGGAGACGATGAACGCGCCGTCGCGCCCGACGGTCAGGCCGCTGGTGCCGGTCCAGTGATAGAGGCGGTTGGGCCCGGTCGGCCCGTGGACCGAGCAGTGATAGGCGTCCGCGATGGTGAACTGATCGGCGAGCGCATAATAATAGGGCAGGTCGGCCCGCGTCATATAGCCCATTGCGAACGGGCCCTTCTCGGGCATCCAGACGTCCCAGTCCTTCCACCGGGCGTGGCTTCCCTTCCAGCTGTGATCGAGGCTCTGCAGGCAGCCGGCGGCGGTCGCGCGGGTATCGAGATGGAAGGGGCGGACGATCGCGCCGCCGTCCTTGTCGTCCTGCCGCTGCTCCCAGACGGTCCGGCCCGAGGGCAGCATGGCCGGGCGCGGATCGGCGAAGCCGCGCACGCCCCGCAGCGTGCCGAAATAATGATCGAACGAGCGATTTTCCTGCATCAGGATCACCACATGCTCGACATCCGCGAGCGTGCCGCGCGCGCGGACGGGCATGGCGAGCGTCGCGGGCGCGGCAGCCAGGGCGCCGGCGCTGGCCACGAAGGTGCGGCGGTCGATATGAGTGCTCTTCATGACCGTCGATTGCCCGATCTTGATTACATCCTCGCGTAATCCGATCGATTGTTGACCATTTCCCGGCGGGCGCTAGCTTGCCGCCTTCGAGCGTTCGACTTCCCAACCATGGAATGATGATGAGCAAGCGTTTTCGCCGGCAGCAAAGGCTGCTGGAGCTGCTGGCGGCGGGCGATGTGTGGAGCGTGCCGGCGCTTTCCAAGGCGCTCGACGTGTCCGACGAGACGATAAGGCGGGAGATTCGCGCACTCGAGCCCGGCGGCCAGGTGACGCGCGCGCACGGCACGGTGCGGCTGGCGCGGGTGGAGACCGAGGGATCCTTCGCCGTGCGGCTCCAGCGCAATGCCGATGCGAAGCGCCGCATCGGCTGTGCCGTCGCGCCGCTCGTGGCGGATGGGCAGACGATCTATATCGATGCGAGCACGACGGGCCATTATGTCGCGCAGGCCCTGCGCGATCATCGCGACCTGACGGTCATCACCAATGCGGTGGGGGTGGCGACCGAGCTTGGCGGGCGCAACGGCAACCGGGTGCTGCTGGCCGGCGGCGAGATGGACTATGACTATCGCGCCTGTTTCGACCAGACGGCGACCGACTATCTGTCGTTGTTCACCCCTTCGCTCGCCATCATCTCGGTCGAGGCCATGAACCTCGATCACGGCTTCACTTCCTATCATGCCGGGGAGGCGCGGGTCTGCCGGCTGATGGTATCGCGGGCGCGAAGCGTGCTGATCGCAGTCGATTCCTCGAAATTCGGGCGGCACGGCACGCTGGCCGTCGCGGATTTCCAGTCGGTCGGCATCGTCGTGGCCGATTGTCCGCCGCCCGATGGCTATGAGGCGGCGTTGACCCGCACGGAATGGGTGGTCGCCTGAACGGCGCGATCAGTCGGCCAGGCGGCTGCGCAATATCCGCGCGAAGCGGCCGGCCGGGCAGAGGCGGGCGCACCCCGCCATCCTCAGCGAACCGATCGACACCGCCGTGCCGCCTTGCCGCAGCACCTGGGGCGACTGCGTGCGATAGGAGAGGCGGATGAAGCGCCGGCCCGATTTCCGGTCGCGCAACTGCTCGACCAGGATCGCGCCGCCCGGCGGCACGTCGTCGGTCGCATAGCCGGGCGCGCTCAGGCTGGTCCGCAGGGCCGCCGCGAGCGCGGTGACGTTGGTGTCATGGCCCATCAGCACTTCGATGCGCGGGCCGGCCGGATCGGCGAGCGTCTCCAGCACATGCCGTCCGAGGATCGCGGCCTGGTGCGAGGCCATGTACGGCGAGCGCGTGAAGACGTCGAACAGCGCGGCATGGAGCGCGCCGAGCCGGGTGAGCGCCGCGGGATCGGCACGCCCCCAGCCGGTGTCGCGTAGCGGCAGTCCCTCGACATATTGCAGCAGCAGCACCTGCGCGATGCCGGAGGTGTCGCGGATCGGCCCCTGCAGCTCGATCCCCCGGCCATCGGGCGCGGGGCGGACCTGGGCCGGCAGGTTCGGCGTGCAGCCCATATCGCGCGGGGCGCATCCCAATATGCGGTCGAGCAGGGCGATCGCGGCGGCGTGCCGTGCCGTGAGCGCCGCCGCTCCGCCGGTGAACCGCTCGATCGCGGCCACGGCCCGGTTCGCGTCGAAGCGGGTTGCGCCGGCGCGCAGGGGCTCGAAGATCGGATCGATCTCCCCCGCCTTCAGATGCTCCGCCGCGATTCCGCAGCCCGGGGCAATGCCGCGGCCATAGGCCTCGCCGCTGGCGATCGTCCGGTCGGAGACGTTGGTCCGGATGCGGATCGCGCCGGGCGCCGCGCAATTCCGGGGCAGGACGCGCTGGGCGACGAAGCGTCGGCGATCGGCGGCGGCGACCGTCTCGAGCGCCCGGATGCCGTGCGGCGTGAGGCGGCTCTCCGCCACCGGCCAGTGCGGCCATGGCGCGGCGGTGCGGGTGCGCTCCGGCACTTCGCCGGCGAGCGGCGCGCGGATGCCATGGCGCATCACGATCACGACTCGCTCGACGGCAAGCCCCTGGGGCCGTGCGGGGGCGGAAAGGGCCTGGCCGGGAAGCAGCATGGCGCCGCCGGCGAAGAGGATGAGCGCGGGGCGGGGCAGGCGAATCATTCGCGAGCTCATGCGGCCTTGAAGGGTCAATTTGATGACATTGCGCGCGATAGCCGAATGAAATCGATTTGATCCCCAAGGATACGGTCAAAAAATAACTGATACGGTCATTTTGTCATCAATGCGTAATTGGCCGCCCCTAGCGGGCCGGCGGCGGTGGACGAGATACCGCCGCGATCCAGTTCCTTTGGGGGTAAGCAATGATGACCATTTTCCCGGCACATCTTCGCGCGCTGCATCTTCTGTCCGGCACGGCGATGGCGCTGCTCGCCGCCGGCCCGGCCTGGGCGGCGCCGGCCGGCCCCGAGACGCTCGCTCCGGCCGATCCCGTTCCCGCGCCGGCGGCGGATCAGGACCGCGGCGGGAACCGCGACAAGGACCGCATCGAGAAGCAGGACGACGACGACATCGTGGTGAACGGCCGCCGCCATGCCATTCAGGACACGCAGAACGAGCAGATCCGCAGCTCGTCGCTGGTTTCGATCATCTCGGGCGAGGAACTGCGCGCGCAGCCGCAACAGAATCTGGCCGATCTGCTGACGCGCATGCCCGGCATCAACGCCTCGGTGGACCAGTCGCGCAATGCGGCGGCGACCGGAGAGGCGCAGTACCTGTCGATCCGCGGGCTCGATACCGCCTACAACGCCTATATGCTCGACGGCGTGCGCCTCGCGCAGACCGACGCGCGCACCCGCGCCATCTCGATGAACCTGTTGTCGCCCTTCTCGGTCGCCGAAGTGCGGGTGAACAAGGCGCCGACCGCGAATTTCGACGGCGACGCGATCGCGGGCGTGCTCGACCTGCGCACCGCCTCGGCCTTCAACCTGCCGGCGGGCCATGTGCAGATCCGTGCGCAGGGCCAGGTCGCCGGCCGGGCCGCGGCGCGCGGGCAGAATCCCTGGGGCGGCACCGCGCAGATCGAAACGGCGCAGCGCCTCGGCAATCTCGGCATCTATGCGTCGGTCTATTACGGCCTGAAGCACACGCTGGGTGAATCGACTGCGATGCAGCACGACTGGGAGAAGTACGACAACAAGATTCCCGGAATGATCCGCGACAATCTGGACAATATCGCTCCGCGCGGCGTGCAGTGGAATGTCTTCCGCAACCGGATCGAGCGGCTGGGCGGCACGCTGAACCTCGACTGGAAGGGGGACGATCTCGACCTCTATTCCTACACCACCTATGGCCGCTACAAGCTCAAGAGCTGGATGGACCAGACCGCGCTGCGCCAGACCGATCTCGCCCCCGGCCAGATCAATCCCAATCCGGGCAATTCGGGATCCTATGACGCGGCGGGCTTCCGCGCCGATTACGGGCTGACCGCCACCCATTATTTCCGCACCGAACACTCCAACCAGGAGCTGTTCTCGACCAAGCTGGGCGGCCAGTCGCGCCTCGGCAACCTCACGCTCGACTATCGCGCCGCCTATTCGCGCGGCGAGCAGGATTATCCGCTGCGCGTCCAGTCGGGCTTCGCCGGGAAGCCCTATATCGGCACTGCGGACAATAGCGGCCTGGCGATCACGCGGATGGTGACCAGCATCGGCGATCGCACCAGCCCGCAGGTGGTGCTGACCGACGCGGCGCGCGCGGCCCTGCTCAATCTCTCGACGCTGAAGCAATGGTATGTGACGCAGCAGTTCGAGAATACCTGGGAGCGGCGCCTCGAGGGGCAGCTCGACGCGACCTGGAAGCTGGGCGACCAGGGCCTCGAATCGATCGCCGCCGGCGCCAAGGCGGAAGGGACGAAGCGTTATGCGAACAGCCTGGGCGATGACGGCGCGCTCCAGTATTTCTTCCCGCTGGCCAACGGCAGCAACGCCCCGCGCTACAACGCGCAGGGCCCGTCGGTGGCGGACATTCCGGGCGAGATGCTGGGCGGCTTCATGCACAATTCCGCCCAGGTGCCGATCAAGCTGCTCGATACCAAATATATCGAGGACCAGATTCGCCGCCTGTCGACGCCGAAGCTCGCGGGCCTCAACCCGGTCAAGCTGAAGGAGAACCGGCTCGACGGCAAGGAGCAGCGCATCGGCGCCTATGCCATGGCGACCTTCCGTGCCGGCGACCTGACGGTCATCCCGGGCGTGCGCTTCGAGCATAACCGCTTCGAGGGCACCTATTGGCAGAGCAACGAGAAGACGGGCAACGGCTTCGTCACCACGGCGCGCAGCTACAACCAGTGGCTGCCGAGCGTGGTCGCCAGCTATCGCCCGAACGATCGCGTCGTCTATCGCGCTTCGGTCCGCCGCAGCTATTCGCGCCCGGCCTTCGACCTGCTGCTCGGGCCGACGGAGGTCTCGCTCAGCGACGACGGCACCTTGTCGGTGTTCATTCCCAATCCGAACCTGGACGCGCAGACGGCCTGGAACGTCGATGCGTCGATCGAGCTGAAGGGAGAGGGCACCGACTTCTTCTCGATCAGCCCCTATTACAAGCGCATCAACCATGTGCTGTTCTCGACGGGCACCACCAATGCGGGCGGCGATCTCAACGTCTGGGGAACCAGCAGCCCGATCAAGGTGAACGGCGTGGAGACCTCGACGCTGGATACCAGCGGAAAGGGTGACGTCTACGGCATCGAGCTGGTCGGCCGGTACAGTTTCCGCGATCTGCCGGGCCTGTTCGACGGGCTGGGCGTTGGCGGCAACATCACGCTCCAGCGCGCCCAGGCCAAGGTGTTCGTGAACGGCCAGTGGCGGGGCCAGCGCATGCCGCAGGCGCCGCGCATCATGTATAATGTCGAGCTGTTCTACAATCATGGCGGCTTCCAGGCCGCGCTCAACTACAATTATACCGGCGACAAGCTGTATGACCTGCGCTCCAGCCGGCCGGATACCTATGTCCAGCCCGTGTCGAAGATGAACCTGATCCTCGGCTATACCTTGGGAGAGCATGTCTCGATTGGTGCGTCGATCGAGAACCTGCTCAACGCCCATACCTATTGGGCGACCACCAGCCAGCGCCAGGCCTATCTCTCCAACGACCGCAAGGGCGGCTATATCGAAACCGGCCGGGTCTATTCGTTGAACCTGAGCTACAGTTTCTAAGCCCGCCGTAACGGACAGTGAGCCGCCCCTGGGTGGCTCACTGTCCGTCTCGTTTCATGGGGCCGTGGGATCGAGACGCTCCAGCCGCCGGCGGCGTCAAGGTATCCCCGGCGTTGCGGCGTTCGGAAACGCCGTCGCCTGCCGCTTGCGAGCGGTTTCCTTCCAGAAATTCGCTACCCTGGGCGCGTTCAGCACGATCGAGCAGGCCTCCGCCATCTCCTCGCCGGACAGGTTCACGCAGCGGGCGAAGGCCTCGGTGACGCGGCCGACGCCGGCCGGCTCGGGAACCGCAGGAGTTCCGGCTGGAAAGGCGATGTCCGGGACTCCCGGAAAGGCCAGATAGTCGCTGGCCAGGATCGAAACCGTCGGACCGGCGCAGATCCCGACCCTGGAGATTTTTCCGACCGGGGGACTGATGTCGCCATATTTTCCCGCAAGTGCTTCGATCGTCCTGCCGTTGAGCGAGCAGATCCGGTCGCCGGGTTTGAGGATCGTCTGCGAGGCGGGCGAGGCCTTCATGATATGGGTTATCAGCAGCCCCTTCCCGTCGGGACGGTATTGGATGCCTATTCTTGTGCGATCGGTGACTCGGGCCGTGCGGTCGGAGCCGTAGAAGGCCAGGGCACTGTTCCCTGCATCGAGCACGAAGTTGGACCGACGAAGCAGTCCGGTTCCGACCGAAGCAGGAAATCCCCATCCGGAAAGCGGTCCGCCCTCAGGGTCGATCGATGCCGTTGCCGGCCCCATCGGACGCCTCCCGATGCGGACCGAGGGCAAGCTCGCCAGTCCGCTGATGACAGGGCCGCCGGCGCCGATGCTGCGGATGTCGCTGCGCACCGGAGCGGCACATTCCCACAGTTTCTCCCGTTCAGGTGCCAGATGGATGTCGCTGTCGCTGCCGGTGTCCAGCAATGCCTTCACCGGGATTCCGCAAGCCTCGATGTCAACAAAGGGAAAGTGCGTTCGTGTGTCGATCGCCACCGTCACGGTGTCCGCATCCTTCGGCAGGTCGCCGCCCAGCAGGAAGCGGGCGCGGCGATTCTCCCAGTCGACCTGCAGCGTGAGGCCCATGAGCATTTTGATGCCGATCGTGACGCCGACGCGTTCGTCCCGCGACAGGGGCTTGTCGGTGACCGCCACCTGCTGATTGAGGAGCGTAAGACCGCCGATCACGAGGCTGTCGGCCCGCCGGATAGGGTAATGGCTGACACCGCCATATCCCTTGGCCGAGATGGTCTTCCCATCCTCGGTTCCATCGGCAACGGGCACGAGTCTGGAGGAAATCAGCGCTACGTCGGATACGGTCGAGCCGGTATCGATATCGGCATAGGTCGCCTGTCCGTTCACCGTGACGGGGAAGGTGATACCGTCGGCTTCGTCGCCGGAGAGGGGAAGCCATTCCATCGCCTTGGTCGCGTTGAAGCCGAAACGCGCCTCGGGCTGGGCCTGGGCTTGAGCATTGGCGATGTGAGGGGACATGAAGAGGTAGAGACTTGCGATAACCAAGGGGCGCTTGCGATTCATGAAGACCCGACCTTCTTGAAACGGTGGGCGGCGAATATGCTGCCGCCCACCTGCAACAGTCCAAATTTCCGACGAAGCGTTCAGTCGTTGGGCGAGCCGCTGGCGCGATCATTTTCTCTTTGCAGGCGTCCAGCTTCCGCAGCCCAGTCGGTGCCGCTGCTGCTGCCCGAGCTTCCACCGACGGTAACGGTCACGACGCCGCCGTTCGGGGGGAAGCCGCCCACCGGACCCACGCCGACCGACACGCCGCCGCCGCTCCAGATCTGGACGCCACCGCCGCCGCCGACATCGGAGGTCACGTCCGGGCCCGTGGGCTTCGGCATGGGGCTGCGGTCCTGCATGCGGCCGCCGGCTACGGATCCAATCTCGTCCATAGTAAGTTCGCGAAGCATGGAAATATCCTTCTCTGACTGATGACAAAATGCTTGATGGTCAGGCGAGGTTGGTCAAATCGTGCTCTTCTTCCGGCTCCTCTTCTGTTGACATCGGGATGATCCCGGCGCGCTCCAGTCGCAGGACGCGGTCGGCAGCCCCGCGGGCAACTGGCGGGCCTGAGTGAAGCGCAGGTCCATCCGGGAGTGGCGTCACGGTATCCCCGGCGTTGCGGCATTCGGAAACGCCGTCGCCTGCCGCTTGCGAGCGGTTTCCTTCCAGAAATTCGCTACCCTGGGCGCGTTCAGCACGATCGAGCAGGCCTCCGCCATCTCCTCGCCGGACAGGTTCACGCAGCGGGCGAAGGCCTCGGTGACGCGGCCGACGCCGGCCGGCTCGGGAACCGCAGGAGTTCCGGCTGGAAAGGCGATGTCCGGGACTCCCGGAAAGGCCAGATAGTCGCTGGCCAGGATCGAAACCGTCGGACCGGCGCAGACGCCGACCCTGGCGATCTTTCCGACCGGAGGACTGATATCGCCATATTTTCCCGCAAGTGCTTCGATCGTCCTGCCATTGAGGGCGCAGATCCGGTCGCCGGGTTTGAGGATCGTCTGCGAGGCCGGCGAAGCCTTCATGATATGGGTTATCAGCAGCCCCTTCCCGTCGGGACGGTATTGGATGCCTATTCTTGTGCGATCGGTGACTCGGGCCGTGCGGTCGGAGCCGTAGAAGGCCAGCGCACTGTTCCCTGCATCGAGCACGAAGTTGGACCGGCGAAGCAATCCGGTTCCGACCGAAGCAGAAATACCCCGTCTGGAAAGTGGCCCGCCCTCAGGGTCGATCGATGCCGTTACCGGTCCCATCGGACGTCCTCCGATGCGCACCACGGGCAAGCTGGCCAACCCTTTGATGACCGGGCCGCCGGCACCGATGCCTCGAATGTCGCTGCGCACCGGCGCGGCGCACTCCCACAGCTTCTCCTGCTCGGGCACGAGATGAACGTCGCTGTCCGTGCCGGTGTCGAGCAATGCCTGGACCCGGATTCCGCATATCTCGGCATCGACAATGGGGAGGTGGGTTCGTGTTTCGATCGCTACCGTCACGGTGTCGGCATCCTTCGGCAGGTCGCCGCCGAGCAGGAAGCGGGCGCGGCGATTCTCCCAATCGACCTGCAACGTGAGGCCCATGAGCATCTTGATGCCGATCGTGACGCCGACGCGTTCGTCCCGCGACAGGGGCTTGTCGGTGACCGCCACCTGCTGATTGAGTAGTGTGATTCCGCCGATCACGAGGCTGTCGGCGCGCCGGATAGGGTAATGGCTGACGCCGCCATATCCATTGGCTGAGATGGCCTTTCCATCCTTGGCCCCGTTGGCCAGGGGCACGAGTTTGGAGGAAATCAGCGCCACATCCGACACGGTCGAGCCGGTGTCGATATCGGCATAGGTCGCCTGTCCGTTCACCGTGACGGGAAAGAGGATACCGTCGGCTTCGTCGCCGGAGAGGGGAAGCCATTCCACCGCCTTGGTCGCGTTGAAGCCGAAACGTGCCTCCGGCTCTGCCCGAGTTTGAGCACTGGCAACCGGGAGGGAAATGAAGAGGCAGAGACTTGCGATAACCAAGGGGAGCATGGGATTCATGGCGACCCGACCTTCTCGAAACGGTGGGCGGCGAATATGTGGCCGCCCACCTTCAGCAGCCCAAATTTCAGACGAGGCCCTTAGTCGTTGGGCGAGCCGCTGTTGCGATCATTTCTTTCGCGCTGGTCGTCGGCCTTTGCAGCCCAGTCGGTGCCGCTGTTGGTGCTGCTGCTGCCGGAGCTGCCCCCGATGGTAACGGTCACGACGCCGCCGTTCGGGGGGAAGCCGCCCACCGGACCCACGCCGACCGACACGCCGCCGCCGCTCCAGACGTTGATGCCGCCGCCGCCGCCGACATCCGAGGTCACGTCCGGGCCCGTGGGCTTCGGCATGGGGCTGCGGTCCTGCATGCGGCCACCCGCCACGAAGCCAATCTCGTCCATAGTAAGTTCGCGAAGCATGGGAATAATCCTTCTCTGACGAATGACAATTTGGATGATGTTCAGGCGACTTTGGTCAAATCGTACTTTCTCCCGGCTCTTCCTCCATTGACGTTGGGATGATCCTGCCGTGCTCTGGCCTGAGGACGCGATCGGCATCCCGGTGGGCAACTGGCGGGTCTTGGTGAAGCGCATAGTCCAGCCGGCGGCGGCGTCACGGTATCCCCGGCGTTGCGGCATTCGGAAACGCCGTCGCCTGCCGCTTGCGAGCGGTTTCCTTCCAGAAATTCGCTACCCTGGGCGCGTTCAGCACGATCGAGCAGGCCTCCGCCATCTCCTCGCCGGACAGGTTCACGCAGCGGGCGAAGGCCTCGGTGACGCGGCCGACACCGGCCGGCTCGGGAACCGCAGGAGTTCCGGCTGGAAAGGCGATGTCCGGGACTCCCGGAAAGGCCAGATAGTCGCTGGCCAGGATCGAAACCGTCGGACCGGCGCAGACGCCGACCCTGGCGATCTTTCCGACCGGGGGACTGATGTCGCCATATTTTCCCGCAAGTGCTTCGATGGTCCTGCCGTTGAGCGAGCAGATCCGGTCGCCGGGTTTGAGGATCGTCTGCGAAGCGGGCGAGGCCTTCATGATATGAGTTATGAGCAGCCCCTTCCCGTCGGGACGGTATTGGATGCCTATTCTCGGACGATCGGTGACTCGGGCCGTGCGGTCGGAGCCGTAGAAGGCCAGCGCGCTGTTCCCTGCGTCGAGCACGAAGTTGGATCGTCGAAGCAATCCGGTTCCGATCGAAGCGGGAATGCCACGATTGGAAAGCGGCCCGCCTTCGGGGTCGATCGATGCCGTTGCCGGCCCCATCAGGCGTTTCCCGATTCGTACCGCAGGCACGCTTACCAGTTCGCTGATGACCGGGCCGCCAGCACCGATGCCGCGAATGTTGCTGCGCACCGGGGCGGCACATTCCCATAGCCCCTCTTGTTCGGGAACCAGATGAACGTCGCCGTTTGCGCCGGTGTCCAGCAATGCCTTGACCGGGATTCCGCATAGCTCGGCGTCGACAATGGGGAGGTGGGTTCGTGTCTCGATCGCCACCGTCACGGTGTCGGCATCCTTCGGCAGGTCGCCGCCGAGCAGGAAGCGGGCGCGGCGATTCTCCCAATCGACCTGCAACGTGAGGCCCATGAGCATCTTGATGCCGATCGTGACGCCGACGCGCTTGTCCAGTGAAAGGGGGTGATCGGTCACCGCCACTGGTTGATTGAGTAGTGTGATTCCGCCGATCACGAGGCTATCGGCGCGCCGGATAGGATAGTGGCTGACACCGCCATATCCATTGGCTGAGATGGTCTTCGCGTTCTTGGTCCCGCCGGTAGCGGGCAAGAGCGCAGAGGAAATCACCGCCACATCCGACACGGTCGAACCGGTGTCGATATTGGCATAGGTTGCCTGTCCGTTCACGGTCACCGGAACGATGATACCGTACCTCGCGTCGCTGGAGAGCGGGAGCCACTGCATGGCCTGGGTGGCATTGAAGCCAAAGCGCGCTTCGGGTTGGGCCGGGGTCTGCACCTGGGCCTGGGCGAGTGAGGGGGACAAGCCGAGGCAGAGCTTCGCGATGGCCAGGGGAAGGACACGCTTCATGCAGGTCTGACCTTCTCGAAACGGTGGGTGGCGAACATGCCGCCACCCACTTCAACGGTTGGAATTTCAGTTGCCATCCTCAGTCTTTGGGCGAGCCTGAATAGATTTCGTTCTCGATGCGCTGAGCTTCGGCCTTTGCAGCCCAGTCGGTGCCGCTGTTGGTGCTGCTGCTGCCGGAGCTTCCGCCGATGGTAACGGTCACGACGCCGCCGTTCGGAGGGAAGCCGCCCACCGGACCCACGCCGACCGACACGCCGCCGCCGCTCCAGACGTTGATGCCGCCGCCGCCGCCGACATCCGAGGTCACGTCCGGGCCCGTGGGCTTCGGCATGGGGCTGCGGTCCTGCATGCGGCCACCCGCCACGAAGCCAATCTCGTCCATAGTAAGTTCGCGGAGCATGGGAATAATCCTTCTCTTACTAGTGAAAACCTGCCTGAGTTTCTGACGCATCTGGTAAAGTATTTGTCTTATTCGGGATTATCCTATGTTGGTGTCTATGATGTATGATGTGCGTAATCATCCAAATCCGCAGGAATCTATTTCAATGCATGACGCGAGCGGCGTTCATGCGCGAAGAATTACTGCAATGTGCGAGGGTCGGGGCCCTGACTCGCGCTGCATGTCAGGTAGAATGCGCGAGAATCGAGATTTATGAAGTCGTATTTGCACCGAATTGACGTATTTAAACGCCATTTTTATGGATAAAATCTGGGAACTGATTATCTATTTGTTTTGAATGGATAATGTGTTGCAGTGCCGACATGAATATTCTCGAAGGGCGCGGCCGGTGCGGCGTCGCATATATTCATGAGGAGCGCGCAGCCGCGTGCCTTGCAGCCCGAGCGGCGGGCAGTTCGGGGTGATGATTCCGCCTGGCACATCCCTGCGCGCGCCAGGGCCGAGGCACTTTGATGCGAGCCGATAATGGCCGCTTTTCATGAGCTTGGCGCGATATCCTCGATGGCGATCACATGCTCGGCCAGCGCCAGCGGCGCGCGGCGGTGGGAGGCCAGGATCAGGCCGGTGCTGGATCCCGCCAGCCAGGCGTCGAGCCGCGCGACCAGCTCGGATTCCGTAGCAAAATCAAGTCCTTCGCTGGGCTCGTCGAGCAACAGCCAGGGCCGGCCGGCGAGCAGTGCGCGGGCGAGGGAAAGCCGCTTGCGCTCGCCGCCGGAAAGGGTTCCGCCGGCCTCGCCCAGGCGCGTATCCAGGCCTTGCGGCAAACCCCGGATGCGATCCTCGAGTGCGGCGACCCGCAAGACCGCCCAGATGGCCTCCTTGTCCACGCCGGGACGCGCCAGCCGGAGATTGTCGGCGATCGTCCCCGCAATCAGCGCCGCATCCTGGGGCGCAAGCGCGAACTGGGCGCGGAGCATCGCGCCGGAACAGGCGGCGGGAACCTGCCCCCCGATCGCCGCATCGAGCGTGCCCGCGCGCAGCCCGGCCAGCGTTTCGAGCAGCAGCGTCTTGCCCGAGCCGGAGCGGCCGGTGATCGCGACTCGCGCGCCCGGCGCGAGATCGAGGCTGCCCAGCCGCAGCGGCATCGCTCCGGCGGAGACCGGCCCTGCAACGGGTTCGGGCAAGGCCAGGAGCGCGTCGAGCCGGCGCAATCCAGCGGCCACGCCGGCCCGGCGAAAGGCGGCGCGGGCAAGGCCGGCCATCGCCTCGACCGCGCCGGCGGCGGCCAGCAAGGCGAGGGCGACCCGTGGCGCGGGCGCATCGGCGAGCAGCAGCACCAGCGCCACCGCCAGCGCGGCATAGCCGGCGAGCAGCGCCGCGATCACGCCTTCGCCGCGATGCAGGCGCGCCCGCGCCGCGTCGAGTTCGGCAGCGAAGCGGGACAGGTCGCCGGCCACCCGGCCGGCAAGGCCATAGGCGGCGATCTCGGCCCGGGCGGCGGCATATTCGACATAGCGGGTGCGCAGCGCCCCGAGCGCCTCGCCCGCGTCGTGCGCCGGGCCGTGGGTGAGGCGGCGCGCGGCGCGGTCGAGCAGCGGCGGCAGCGCGGCGAGGAGCAGCGCCAGCGCCAGCGCCGCGGCCCAGCCCGCCAGCAACGCGAGCAGCACCCCGGTGCCCGCCGCGACCCAGCTCGCCGGGCGCACGGGCCTGCGGACGATCAGTTCCTCCAGCGCATCGATATCGCCGATCAGCCGGGCACTGGCATCGCCGCCGGCAAGGTTCGGACCGGTGCGGCCGTCCTGCGCGGCGAGCCTGGCGAACAGGCCGGCGCGCAGGCTCGCCATCGCGCCCAGCGCCGCCTGGTGCGAGAGCAGCCGCTCGCCATAGCGCCCGACGGTGCGCAGGATCGCGAGGCCGCGGATCGCGGCGCTGGGGATCAGATAGTTGAAGCCGAGCGCCGCCACCGGCCCTGCCGCGCCCGCCAGCGCCGCCGCGGTGAGAAACCAGCCCGAGACCGCGAGCAGCAACACGCCCGCGAGCGCGGCGACGATCGCGGCGATGCCGGCACCGCGCAGCCGGCGCCGCCCGGCGGCATCGAGGGCGAGCGCGCTCACAGCGCCACCACCAGCCGCGCCGCGGCGGCGAGGGCGGGATCATGCGTGGCGACCAGCACCGCGCGCTCGGCCGCGACTTCGCGCAGCAGCGCGACGATCGCGGCCGCGCTGTCGGCATCGAGATCCGCCGTGGGCTCGTCGCACAGCAGCAGCGGCCGCCGCGAGAGCAGCGCGCGGGCAAGGCCGATCCGCCGCCGCTCGCCGCCCGACAGGCCCGAGCCGCGATGATCGAGCACCAGGCCGAGCCCGCCCCGCGCCGCGATCACGGCATCGAGGCCGACCCGCCCGGCGACGCGCGCGATCTCGTCGGGTGTCGCATCGGGGCGGGCAAGGGCGATGTTCTCCGCCAGCGTGCCGGGGAGGAGCAGCGGCGTCTGCGCGGCCCAGGCGATGTCGGCGGGATCGAGGGCGCCGCCGCGCACGGTGGTGACGGTGCCGCCGGCCGGCGCAACCTGGCCCGCGATGGCGGCGAGCAGGCTCGATTTGCCGCTGCCGGTGGGGCCGGTGAGCGCGACGAGATCGGCCGCGGCCAGTTCGAAGCCGACCGGGCCGATGCGCAGGCCGGGCCATGCGATCGCGAGCTGCAGGACGCGCAGCCCGTCGAAGCGCGCCGTGGCGGGCGGGGCCGTGGCCGGCGTCTCGACTTGCGCCAGCGCGGCCATCGCGGCGTCGCCGAGCTGCTTCTCGTGATAGGCGGCGGCCAGGCGCCGCATCGGCAGGTAGAATTCCGGAGCCATGGCCAGCGCGAAAAAGGCCTGGCCGAGCGAGAGCTTCTCGGGCGCCGGAAAGGGCAGCAGCCCGAGCAAGGCAAAGCCGCAATAGACCGCGACCAGCGCCACCGAGAGCGCCGCGAAGAATTCCAGCACCGCGCCCGAGAGAAAGGCGACGCGCAGCACCGCGACGGTGCGCTCCGCCACTTCGCCAGTCGCGGCGCCCACCTGGCAGGCGATGCGCTCCTCCGCGCCGAAATGGCGGATGATCGGCAGGGCGCGGATGCGATCGACGAACAGGCCGGAAAGCCCGGCGAGCGCGGCGAGCTGGCGCTCCGCGGCACGGCGTGCGGCAGTGCCGGCCAGGATCATGCCGAGCGCGAACGGGACGAGCGTGAAGAGGAGGATCAGCGCCGATACCCAGCTTGCGCAGGCGACGATCGCGGCGACGAGCAGCGGCGCGGCGGCGGACGCGGCACGGGCGGGACGAAAGCGCGCTTCATAGGCCTCGATCGTCACCAGGTGATCGATCGCCAGCGCCGCGCTCTCCCCGGCGAGCAGCGGACGGGGCAGGCGGCCGGCGAGCAGGCGGGGGAAGATCCGCGCGCGCCAGCCGGCGACCACGCGCTGCGCCGCGCGGATGGCGGCGGCATGGGCCAGCATCGCCGCTCCCGCGCGGATCGCGCCGCCCGCCAGGATCAGCGCCACGGCGCCCCGGGGCAGGCCGTTCCCGGCCGCCAGGCTGCCCATGGCGAGCGCGATGCCGGCCGCGAAGAGCGCCGCGCCCGGTATGTCCAGGATGGGAGCCAATCCAAATGCTGGTTTTATCATGCCTTCATTTCGCCATCCCCGCGAAGGCGGGGATCCAGGGTTAGTGCGGGATGAGCGATGCAATCGTGCACGGAGTTTCCGGAGACGGCAAAGCGTGCCTCGCGACCAATGCGCCTGGCCCTGGATCCCCGCCTTCGCGGGGATGACGGAGTTTGCCGATCGAGTCGTGCCCCAGGGCCATATCCCCGTTCGGCGCCGCGAGGCGCCATCCGCATTCCCCCGCCGGAGAGGAGCGGTCGCATGCCGATGGGTCTTAAAAGCCGGGTCATCGCATTCCGGTTCTAACGCATGTTGCGCTGGCGGCGTATTTGTCCATGATCAAAGCGCCTTCCGGTTAGGGCCCTAGTGACGAGCGGAACGCGGCCAACCCGTTGGGCGCAGACTCTGGCGTGGGGGATTCCTGCGATGATCAGCATGGCAGTCGTCGAGCTATCGAGGCTCCAGTTCGCGCTGACGGCGCTCTATCACTTCCTGTTCGTGCCGCTGACGCTCGGCCTGTCCTTCATGCTGGTGATCATGGAGAGCGTGTACGTGATGACCAACCGCCCGATCTGGCGGGACGTCACGCGCTTCTGGGCCAAGCTGTTCGGCATCAACTTCGTGCTGGGCGTCGCCACCGGGCTCACCATGGAATTCCAGTTCGGGACCAACTGGTCCTATTATTCGCATTATGTGGGCGACATCTTCGGCGCCCCGCTCGCGATCGAGGGCCTGATGGCCTTCTTCCTCGAGGCGACGTTCGTCGGGCTGATGTTCTTCGGCTGGGAGCGGATGTCGAAACAGGCGCATCTGTTCACCACCTTCATGGTGGCGCTGGGATCGAACCTGTCGGCGCTGTGGATCCTGGTGGCGAACGGCTGGATGCAGCATCCGACCGGCGCGACCTTCAATCCCGAGACGATGCGGATGGAAGTGACCGACTTCGCAGCGGTGCTCTTCAATCCCGTGGCCCAGGCCAAGTTCGTCCATACGGTGAGCGCCGGCTATGTGATGGCCAGCGTGTTCGTGCTCGGCGTCTCGGCCTTCTACCTGCTCAAGGGGCGGCACCTGGAACTGGCGAGGCGCAGCTTCACCGTGGCCGCGGCGTTCGGCCTGGCCTCGTCGCTGTCGGTGGTCGTGCTGGGCGACGAGAGCGGCTATGCGCTCACCGAGAACCAGCAGATGAAGCTCGCCGCGATCGAGGGCATGTGGCACACCGAGCCCGCGCCGGCGGGGCTCGCGATCTTCGGCATCCCGTCGAACCGCGGGCGCGAGACCCGGTATGAAGTGAAGATCCCCTATGTGCTGGGCCTGATCTCCACCCGCAGCCTGACCGGCGAGGTCAACGGCATCTTCCCGCTGGTGGAGCGCGCCCGGGGACGGATCGTCAACGGCCTGGCGGCCTATGACGCGGTGGAGAAGCTCAAGGCGGACCGCAACGACCTGGCCGCGCGCGCGGCGTTCGAGCGGACCAAGAACGATCTCGGCCATGCGCTGCTGCTCAAGCGCTTCGTCGCGGATCCGCGCACCGCCGATGCCGCGACGATCGAGCGGGCGGCGTGGAGCACCGTGCCCAATGTGCCGGCGATCTTCTGGATGTTCCGGATCATGGCCGGGATCGGCTTCGGGATGATCGCCTTCTTCGCGATCGCCTTCTTCTATTCGACGGTGCAGCGGTTCGACGCGCGCTGGTTCCTGCGGCTGGCGCTGGTCGTGATGCCGCTGCCCTGGATCGCGGCCGAGGTCGGCTGGGCGGTGGCCGAAGTGGGGCGCCAGCCCTGGGCGGTGGAGGGCGTGCTGCCCACTTTCCTGGCGCCGTCGAGCCTGACCGTGCCCGAGCTGTGGCTGACGATCGCCGGCTTCACGCTGCTCTATGGCACGCTGGCGGTGATCGAGGTGCGGCTGATGCTCGCCGCGATCCGCAAGGGGCCGGAGCCGTATCGCCCCGCCGATGCGCCCGAGCCCGCGGGCCCCGATTTCCACGCCGTTCCGGCCGAATGAGCCGGACCGGGGTTTTGGAGACAGACCATGTCGATCCCTCTCGATTTCGAAACGCTCCGCATCCTCTGGTGGCTGCTGCTCGGCGTGCTGCTGATCGGCTTCGCGCTGACCGACGGCTTCGACCTTGGGACGGCGGCGATGCTGCCCTTCGTGGCCAGGACCGACGAGGAGCGGCGGATGGTGATCAACACCATCGGCGCGACCTGGGAAGGCAACCAGGTGTGGTTCATCCTGGGCGGCGGCGCGATCTTCGCTGCCTGGCCCTTCGTCTATGCCGTCAGCTTCTCGGGCTTCTATCTCGCGATGTTCCTGGTGCTGTCGGCGCTGATCCTGCGGCCGGTGGGCTTCAAATACCGCTCCAAGCATCCGGACAAGGCGTGGCGGGAGCGCTGGGACTGGGCGCTGTTCGTCGGCGGCTTCGTGCCCGCGCTCGTCTTCGGCGTCGCGGTGGGCAATGTGATGAAGGGCATTCCCTTCCGCCTCGATAGCGATCTGCGCGCCTTCTACGAAGGCTCGCTGCTCGGGCTGTTCACGCCGTTCACGCTGGTGACCGGGCTGCTCTCGGTGGCGATGCTGGTGCTGCACGGTGCGGGCTGGCTGAGCCTGAAGGCCGAGGGCGTGGTGCTGGAGCGGGCGCGGCGCTGGGGCCAGGCGGCGGCGGTACTGGCGCTGCTGCTGTTCGCGGCGGGCGGGCTGTTCGTCGCCTGGGGCGGCCTGGGCTACCGGCTGGACGGGGTGGTCGATCCCGGCGGCCCGTCGAACCCGCGCTTCTCGACGACGGTGGCGGAAGGCGGTGCCTGGCTGCGCAACTATGGCGCGCATCCCTGGATGCTGCTGGCGCCGCTGCTCGGCTTCCTGGGGCCGGTGCTGGCGCTGCTCGGGATCCGCGCGCGCCGGGACCTGCTGGTGTTCGCCGGCTCGTCGCTGGCCAATATCGGGATCATCGCCACGGTGGGCCTGGCGATGTTCCCGTTCATCCTGCCGAGCTCGATCGACTCGCTGTCGAGCCTGACGGTGTGGAACGCCTCGTCGAGCCACGGCACTCTGTTCACCATGCTGGTGGTGACGGCGGTCTTCCTGCCGATCGTCCTCGCCTACACTGCCTGGGCCTATCGCGTGATGTTCGGCCGGGTGACCGCGCAGGACGTGCGCACCAATCCCGACTTCTACTGAGGAGCGTTGGCCATGTGGTATTTCTCGTGGATCCTCGGCGTCGGCCTCGCCGTCGGCTTCGGCATCCTCAACGGGCTCTGGCACGAATTCCATTCGGAGCCGCTGCCGGAAGCGGCGGCGGAGGAGGAATAGGCCAGGCAAGCCT
Organism: Sphingomonas sp. NPDC092440; assembly: GCF_044754985.1. NCBI lineage: Bacteria > Pseudomonadati > Pseudomonadota > Alphaproteobacteria > Sphingomonadales > Sphingomonadaceae > Sphingomonas > Sphingomonas sp. NPDC092440. The sequence goes on from NZ_JBIVQA010000009.1 coordinate 154,052, forward strand.
TCCATTTTCGTCATCCCCCGCACAGGCGGGGATGACGGTGGAGAATATGAGTCCTCAGCTTACGGGCCATGGCTGGCCGGGCCCGTGGGACCTGATAGACTTGCCCCGCCGGAATCGGCCCTTGCCCGTTTCCGGCCGGCGCATCCCTATGCAGGAGACAGGACCATGGGCATTCTCAAGATCGCGGACGGCACCGAGCTCTTCTACAAGGATTGGGGCCCCAGGGACGCGCAGGTGATCTGGTTCCATCATGGCTGGCCGCTCTCGGCCGACGACTGGGACAGCCAGATGATGTTCTTCCTGCTCAAGGGCTATCGCGTGATCGCGCATGATCGCCGCGGGCATGGCCGCTCCACCCAGACCGACACGGGCAACGAGATGGATACCTATGCCGCCGACGTCGCGGCGCTGGTCGCGCATCTGGGCGTGCGCGGTGCGGTGCATGTCGGCCATTCGACCGGCGGCGGCGAAGTCGCGCATTATGTCGCGCGGGCCGAGCCGGGGCGCGTGTCCAAGGCAGTGCTGATCGGCGCGGTGCCGCCGGTGATGCTGAAGAGCGAGGCGAATCCCGGCGGCCTGCCGATGGAAGTATTCGACAATTTCCGCGAGCAGACTGCGTTCAACCGCGCGCAATTCTTCATCGACGTGCCGGCGGGCCCCTTCTACGGCTTCAACCGGCCGGGCGCGAAGGTGGACCAGGGCGTGATCGACAATTGGTGGCGCCAGGGCATGATGGGCGGGATCAAGGCGCATTACGACTGCGTGAAGGCGTTCAGCGAGACCGATTTCACCGAGGACCTGCGCAAGATCGACGTGCCGGTGCTCGTGATGCACGGCGACGACGACCAGGTCGTGCCCTATGCGGATTCCGCGCCGCTTTCGGTGAAGCTGCTGAAGCACGGCACGCTCAAGACCTATCAGGGCTATCCGCACGGCATGGCGACCACCCATGCGGACGTGATCAACGCCGATCTGCTCGCCTTTATCGAGAGCTGACGGGGTAGCTTCGGGCGGGGAGGGGAATGCCCGGGCTCAGGCGAGCTCGGGCATTCCCGCGAGCAGCTTGTCGAGCGTGACCGGATAGTCGCGCACGCGCATGCCGGTGGCGTTGTGGATCGCATTGGCCACCGCCGCGCCGACGCCGCAGATGCCCAGCTCGCCCACGCCCTTGGCCTTCATCGGCGAGGTGGTGGGATCGGTCTCCTCGAGGAAGATCACCTCCTGGTGCGGGATGTCGGCATGGACCGGCACTTCATATCCGGCCAGATCGTGGTTGACGAAGAAGCCGAAGCGCTTGTCGACCGCCAGCTCCTCCATCAGCGCGGCGCCGGCGCCCATGGTCATCGCGCCGATCACCTGGCTGCGCGCCGATACCGGATTGAGGATGCGCCCGGCCGCGCACACCGCGAGCATGCGGCGGATGCGGATCTCCGCCGTCGCGGCGTCGACGCCGACTTCGACGAAATGGGCGCCGAAGGTCGATTGCTGGTACTTGCCGGCAAGGTCGCCATATTCCATCGCGTCCTCGGCGACGATCTCGCCGCCCTTCGCCGCCTCGGCCAGGGCCAGGCTGCGCTTGCCGCTCTTCACCTTGCCGCCGGCGAACACCGCATCCGCCGAGTTGACGCCGAGCTTGCGCGCCACGGCCTCGCGCAGCTGCACGCAGGCGGCATAGACGCCCGCCGTGGCGCTGTTGGCGCCCCATTGCCCGCCCGACCCGGCCGAGACCGGGAAGCTCGAATCGCCCAGCTTCACCACCACCTTGTCGAGCGGCAAGCCCATCATCTCGGCGGCGGTCTGGGCGATGATCGTGTAGGTGCCGGTGCCGATATCGGTCATGTCGGTCTCGACCGTGACCACTCCGCGCGCGTCGAGCCGCACCCGGGCGGCGGACTTCATGTTGATGTTGTTGCGGAAGGCGGCGGCGACGCCCATGCCGACCAGCCAGCGGCCGTCACGCACGCTGCCCGGCTGCGCGCGCCGGGCCCAGCCGAACTTCTCCGCGCCGATCTGCAGGCACTGGTTGAGCTGGCGCTGCGAATAGGGCCGGCCGGGCTTTTCCGGATCGACCTGGGTGTCGTTCAGCACTCGGAAGGCGACCGGATCGAGGCCGAGCTTCTCGGCCATCTCGTCGATCGCGATCTCGAGCGCCATCATGCCCGGCGCCTCGCCCGGCGCGCGCATCGCATTGCCCTCGGGCAGGTCGAGCACCGCGAGCCGCATCGCAGTCATCCGGTTGGCGCCGGCATAGAGCAGCTTGGTCTGCCCGGTCGCCGTCTCCGGCCCGCCGCCGGGAAGGTCGCCCGACCAGCTCTCATGCCCGATCGCCACCAGCCTGCCGTCGCGCGTCGCGCCCAGGCGGATGCGCTGGATGGTCGCGGGCCGGTGGGGCGTGTTGTTGAACATGAAGGGCCGGGGCAGGGCGACCTTCACCGCCCGGTTCGCCGCCCGTGCACCCAGCGCCGCCAGCACCGCGTCGGCACGGATGAACAGCTTGCCGCCGAACCCGCCGCCGATGAAGGGCGAGCGCATCCGCACCTTCTCGCGCGGGATGCCGAGCGTCTTGGCCATGTCGCCCACCGACCAGGCGATCATCTGGTTGGCGGTCCACAGGTCGAGCCGGTCGCCGCTCCACGCCGCGATCGTCGCATGCGGCTCCATCATCGCATGGGCATGGTCGGGCGTGGTGTAGGTCGCGTCGAACTGCACCGGGGCGCCGGCAAAGGCGCCCGCGAAATCGCCGAAGCTGCTGTCCGCCGGACCGTTGAACCCGCCCTCGGGCGGCTTGCCGGCGCCGTCCTTCGCCGCGGCGAGATCATAGCTGCCCTTGTCGCGGGCATAGTCGACGCGGATCAGCGCGGCGGCGGCGCGCGCCTGCTCGAACGTCTCGGCGACGACGATCGCCACCGCCTGATGGTAATGCTCGATCTCCGGGCCGCCGAGCAGCTTCGCGGTGTTGAAATTGCCCTTGCCGAGCTTGCCGGCATTCCCGGCGGTGACGATGGCGAGCACGCCGGGCGCGGCTCCGGCCTCGCGCAGGTCCATGCCCGTGATCCGCCCCTTCGCGATCGCCGAGCCGAGGACGAAGCCATATGCGGGGTCGGGCGCGTCGTGATGCTCATAGGCATAGGGCGCGGCACCCGTGGTCTTGAGCGGACCGTCGATGCGCGGCGTGGGCTTGCCGATCACCTTCAGCTGGTCGATCGGATTGATGCCGGCGGGCGTGTCGAACTTCATGGCTCAGGCCCTCGCTTCGGCAATGGCGGCGGCGAGCGTGCGCTCGGCCAGCACCAGCTTGAACCGGTTCTGCTCGGTGGGCGTGGCGCCCGCAAAGGCCGCCGCCGTCACCGCCCGGGCGCCGCGCGGCATCTCGGCCTCTGCCGCCTCGACGCGCCAGGGCCGCGGCGCGACGCCACCGAACGCGACCCGGCCGGTGCCGTCCCTGCGGAGGATCGCCGCCACCGAGACGAGCGCGAAGGCATAGGAGGCCCGGTCGCGGACCTTGTGATAGATGTGCGTGCCGCCGATCGGCCGGGGGAGCGTCACCGCGGTGATCAGCTCGCCGGGCGCCAGGCCGTTCTCGACATGGGGCGTCTCGCCCGGGAGCAGGTGGAACGCGGCGATCGGGATCGCCCGGGTGGTGCCGTCGGCGCGCACCGTCTCCACCACTGCGTCGAGCGCGCGCATCGCCACCGCCATGTCGCTCGGATGGGTGGCGATGCATGCCGTGCTGGTGCCGATCACGCCAAGGCCGCGATTCACCCCGCCGATCGCCGCGCAGCCGCTGCCGGGCCGGCGCTTGTTGCACGGCTGGTTGGTGTCGTAGAAATAGGGGCAGCGGGTGCGCTGCAGCAGGTTGCCGGCGGTCGTCGCCTTGTTGCGCAGCTGGCCCGACGCGCCCGCGACGAGCGCGCGGGAGAGCAGGGCATAGTCCTTGCGGACGCGCCCGTCGGCGGCGAGATCGGTGTTGCGGACCAGCGCGCCGATGCGCAGCCCGCCCTCGGCCGTCGCTTCGATCCCGTCGAGCCCCAGATGGTTGACGTCGACCAGATGGGCCGGCGTCTCGATCTGCAGCTTCATCAGGTCGAGCAGGTTGGTGCCGCCGGCGATGAAGCGGGCGCCCGGCGTGCGGCCGACGATCGCCGCCGCCTCGGCCGGCGAGCCGGCGCGCTGATAGCTGAACGCCTTCATGCCTTCCTCCGCGCGGCGACTTCGGCGATCGCCTCGACGATGTTGGAATAGGCGCCGCAGCGGCAGAGATTGCCGCTCATCCGCTCGCGGATCTCGTCGGCGCTCATTGCCGGCGTGCCGGCTATGTCGCCGGTCGCATGGCTGGGAATGCCCGCGCGGATCTCGTCGAGCACCGCCACCGCCGAGCAGATCTGGCCCGGCGTGCAATAGCCGCATTGATAGCCGTCATGCTTCACGAAGGCGGCCTGCATCGGGTGCATGTTGTCGGGCGTGCCCAGCCCCTCGATGGTGGTGATCGCATCGCCTTCGTGCATCACCGCGAGGCTGAGGCAGGAATTGATCCGCCGCCCGTCGACGATCACGGTGCAGGCGCCGCACTGGCCATGGTCGCAGCCCTTCTTGGTGCCGGTCAGCCGGAGATGCTCGCGCAGCGCGTCGAGCAGGGTGGTGCGGGTGTCGAGCTCCAGCGCGTGCGGCTTGCCGTTCACCGTGAAGCCGACCTTGGCCATCACCGGCGCCTCCGCGCCCGTCGGGGCCGCTTCCCCGGCCTCGGCGGCGGGAGGCGTGGCGCCGGCCGCCACCGATGCCGCGCCGCCGATCAAGACGCCGCGCCGCGAAAGTTCGAAATCGCCTGGTCCATGCATATCGGCCTCTGCTCCCCTTGAAGCTGGCGCGTGCCCTGAGACGGTCGGGTCATGCCCTGTTCCTGATGGTTCTAGCGCGAACAACGATCGAGGCAAAGTTTCGCTCATCGGGGAGGGGCAGGGCCCGGCCCGGAGCTGATTCGGGGTGGACGGATTCATATTCTCCTTCGTCATCCCCGCTGCTCCCTCGTCACCCCCGCTTCTCCCTCGTCATCCTCGCGCAGGCGGGGATCCCGGATAGTTCGTAATATCCATGCCATCACGCGAACGCTCTCCGGAGAGGATGTCAGCCTGCCGCGACCGCCTCGTCCCTGGCCCTGGATCTCCGCCTGCGCGGGGATGACGGGGGAGGAAAGAGCCCCGATGTAACAAAGTTGAGAACGTTCTTGAGAACGCTCTCAATCTATGCTCTAACCCTCGGATCGGAGCGAAAGACTCCGCGAATGACAGAGGGGTGTTGGAACAGGCTGCCGTGCGCGCCATGCTGCGCTGTCGGCTTGTTTCGTCGCTGAATCCGACAGCGTTGTCGGAAAAGCTCCCCCAGGTTGGATCGGATGAACTGGCACGCCCCAGGGCGTGCGCGGCGCCGTTGCACGCGCCGAAGGGGAGAGGTGAATGCTGATCAGCCTGCGGCATGTGGCGCGCTCCATGGCGTTGCTCGCCACCACCGCGCTTGCCGGGACCATGACGGGCGCGCATGCGCAGGATCCCGTCACGCCCGCCGCACCGCCGAAGCACGAAGCCCGCCCGTCCGCGGACCCCGCGGCGCGGCCCTGGGCCGATCCCCGGCTGCCGGCGGCGGCCCGCGCGGAGACGCTGCTCGCGGCGATGACGCTCGAGGAGAAGCTGGGCCTCGTCTACACATGGTTCCCGCCGCTGGCGAAGGATCCGGCGGCGCCGGCCGACATGATTCCCTCGGCGGGCCAGCAGGCAGCGATCCCGCGTCTGGGCATCCCGGCGCTGCGCGAGACCGATGCCAGCCTCGGCGTCGCCAACCAGGTCGAGCAGCGCAAGGGCGACACCGCCACCGCGCTGCCTTCGGGCCTGGCGCTGGCCGCGAGCTTCGATCCCAAGCTCGCCTATGCGAGCGGCGCGATGATCGGCGGCGAGGCGCGCGCCAAGCGCTTCAACGTCATGCTCGCGGGCGGCATCAACCTGACGCGCGATCCCTGGGGCGGCCGCAATTTCGAATATCTGGGCGAGGACCCGCTGCTCGCCGGCGTGATCGCCGGGGAGTCGATCCGGGGCATCCAGTCGAACCACATCGTCTCGACGATCAAGCATTTCGCCCTGAATTCCCAGGAGACCGGCCGCTTCGTGATGGACGCGCGGATCGGCGAGGCGGCGCTGCGGGAAAGCGATCTGCTTGCCTTCCAGCTCGCGATCGAGCGCGGCCGGCCGGGCTCGGTGATGTGCGCCTATATGTCCGTCAATGGCGACTTCGCCTGCGAGAACGACTTCCTGCTCAACACCGTGCTCAAGCAGGACTGGGCCTATCCGGGCTGGGTGATGTCCGACTGGGGGGCGGTGCATTCGACGGTGAAGGCCGCGCGCAACGGGCTGGACCAGCAATCGGGCGGCGAACTCGACACGCATCCCTTCTTCCGCGCCGATCTGAAGCAGGCAGTGGAGAGCGGCGCGCTGCCGATGGCGCGGCTGGACGACATGGCGCGCCGCATCCTGCATGGCATGTTCTCGACCGGCCTGATGGACGCGCCGGTGGTGGAGGCGCCGCAGCCGATCGACCATGCGCGGAATGCCGACGTCGCGCAGCGCGCCGCCGAGGCGGGGATCGTGCTGCTCAAGAACGAAAAGGACATCCTGCCGCTGGCCAGGACCGCCAGGCGCATCGTCCTGATCGGCGGCCATGCCGATGTCGGCGTGCTTTCGGGCGGCGGCTCGTCGCAGGTCCGCTCGGTCGGCGGCGCGCCGATCGAGATCCCCCTCAAAAATGGCCCGGCCGCGTCGTTCGTGCGCGTGACCTGGCATGCTTCCTCGCCGCTCGCGGCGCTCCGTGCGCTGGCCCCCAAGGCGCGCATCGACTTCGTCGATGGCAGCGACCCCGAAGCCGCCGCCGCGGCGGCGAGGAATGCGGACCTGGCGATCGTCTGGGCCACGCAATGGACCACCGAGGCCGAGGATCCCGAGACGATCGACCTGGCCGGTAACCAGAACGCCGTGATCGCGGCCGTCGCCGCCGCCAACCCCAGGACCGCAGTGGTGCTCAACACCGGCGGGCCGGTGCTGATGCCCTGGCTCGACAAGGTGCCGGCGGTGCTCGCCGCCTGGTATCCGGGCCAGCGCGGCGGCGAGGCGGTGGCGCGGGTGCTGTTCGGCGAGGTCAATCCCTCGGGCCGCCTGCCGATCACCTTCCCCGCGGCGATCGACCAGGCGCCTCGCGCCGCGGTGCCCGGCTTCGACCAGGTCAAGGCCTCGCCCGACCGCGGGCAGGACGCGCGTGCGATCAAGCCCTTCGCGGTCGAGTATCGCGAGGGCTCGGACGTCGGCTATCGCTGGTATGCCCGCCAAGGCCAGCGCCCGGCTTTCCCCTTTGGCTATGGCCTCAGCTACACGCGCTTCGGCTATGCCAATCTGAAGGTCGAGGGCGGCGGCGCGCTCAAGGTGAGCTTCGACGTCACCAATCGCGGCAAGCGCGCGGGCGCCGACGTGCCGCAGCTCTATGTGACTCCGGCCACGGGCAGCCGCCCGCTGCGCCTGGCCGGTTTCGAGCGCGTGACGCTCAAGCCCGGCGAGACGCGCCGGATCACCCTGGTCGCCGAGCCGCGCATCGTCGCGGACTATGACGTCGCCCGGCCGGGATGGCGCGTGGCGGCGGGAACCTATCGTGTCGCGATCGCGCGGGATGCCGGCCAACCGGTGCTCACGGGCGCGGCGGATTTGCAGGAGCGCCGGCTGGCGCCCTGAGACGACGGCACCGGGTGAGGCGCGCGTAGATGCGTCGGGGTGCAGAACAGAGTGGGAGGACAGAGGGAATGAAGGGATTATCCAGTTTGATGGCCGGCTTGCTGGCGTCGACCGCCCTGGTCGCGCCGGCATGGGCCCAGGACGCGGCGGCGGTGCCGCAGGATGCGGGAGCCGATCAGGGCGAAGAGATCGTCGTCACCGGCATCCGCGCGTCGCAGGCCAAGGCGATCAACATCAAGCGCAACGAGACGGCGATCGTCGATGCGATCTCCTCGGAAGACATCGGCAAGCTGCCGGACGTCACCGTGGTCGACGCGCTGCAGCGCATCTCGGGCGTGCAGATCAAGCGTGACGCCGGCGAGGGCTCGAGCGTCAACATCCGCGGCCTGCCCCAAGTGATCACGCTGCTCAATGGCGAGCAATATCTTAGCCCGGGCAATCTCGGCACCGCGCAGCCCAACCTCAACGACATCCCCGCCCAGCTGATGAACGCGGTGGTCGTCTACAAGTCGCAGGACCTGCGCAACGCGCTGTCGGGCATTTCCGGCACCGTCGACCTGCGCACCCGCCGTCCCTTCGACCTGAAGAGCGGCCTGACCCTGGCCAACCAGGTCGAATATTCGCGCGGCGACTATACCAAGAAGAACGACTATCTGATCAGCGGCCTGCTGAGCTGGCGCAACGACACGATCGGCGTGATGGTCGGCGCCACGCAGAGCAAGGCGCATCTCGGCAACAACTATGCCGGCATCGGCGGCAGCCCGTTCGGCAACAACGACTGGGGCGGCACGGGGCCGAACTGGATCGCGCCGCACGGCTATGAGCTGTTCAGCCGCGAAGTCGAGCGCAACCGCTTCGGCATCAACGGCGCGGTGCAGCTGAAGTTCGCCGAGGGCTGGACGCTGACCGGCGAAGTCTTCCATACCGAACTGGTCGAGCACAACCGCGCCGCGGGCGTGAACATCTCGAACCGCTGGAACGGCCTGACCTGGACGACGCCCACCCAGTCCACCTCGACGGGCCAGCTCGGCGCGAACCAGCAGCCCTGGCTCGACGTCGACCAGTATGACCTCAACGTATGGTGGTTCAATTCCTTCTCGGTGAACCGCACCGCGCGCGAGAAATCGACCAACTACAACCTGCAGCTCGACTATGACACGGGCGGCCCGTTCAAGTTCACTGCGCGCGCGCTGCGCTCGGATGCGAATCTGCGCAGCATGAACGGCCAGGTGCAGGGCGATCTCAGCAACTGGCGCGCGGGCAACCGGGCATTCACGCTGTTCCGCAACCCGAACGACCTGACCCGCGGGCCCTTCTACCCGGCGAACATCGCGGCGCTGTACCCGGCCTCGCGCTATACCAACAACGTGGTCGGCGCGAACGGCGGCCGCTACATCGATCCGAACCCGCTGGGCTATGGCCAGGATCCGCTGCTGCACCTCGACCTGCGGGGGCAGAACCCGGTGTTCAGCGGCTTCGACACGCCGATCTCGGGCGGCCTGGGTGCGGGCAAGTCGCTCAAGGACTATATGGCCAATCTCGACAGCTATGCCGTCGCGGCCTTCTCGTCCGAAGGCAATCAGGAGAACAGCTCCGATCTCGGCGTGTTCCGCGCCGACGGCAGCTACGAGTTCCAGGGCGGCGGCCTGTTCGGCGTGCTGAACCGTGTCGATGTCGGCGTGCGCCGCTCGGACCGCTCGACCCAGATCAAGAACTTCCACCTCTTCTCGAACTTCTATGGCGGCAATGGCGCCGCCACCGCGGCGGGCTGCTCGGCGCAGTGGAAGGCGATTGACGTGGTGATGGACAACCCGCAATGCTCGGCGGGCGAGTTCGTCTCCAACCCTGGCTATAATGCGGCGCTGCCGCTGGCACCAACGCCATCGCCCTGCGGCGCTTCGGCGGCGAACGCGCCGACTTGCTTCCAGGGCTATACCGTCAACCGGCCGACCAAGCTCAACGCCTATAACAACGTCTATTTCCAGACGAACTGGGGCGGCGTGGTCAACGGCATGCCGGGCATGTGGGTGGTCAATCCCAAGGACTTCGACGACATCAAGTCGTTCATGACGCGGGTATTCGGCGGCGCCGACGAGGTGATCGTCCCAGGCAACACCTATGACGTCGACCTGATCGAGGAGAGCGCCTACATCAACACCAACTGGAAGCGCGGCGCGTTCAAGGCCGATATCGGCGTGAAGGTCATCAAGACCAGCATCGACGTGAAGCAGAACCTGACCGGCGACACCCGGGCATATGGCGACACCAACCTCGACGTCGGCGACAGCGTAACCCGCCGCAGCTATACCGACTGGCTGCCGACGGTGACCCTGTCCTATGACGTCACCGACAATATCCGCGTGCGCGCGGCCTTCGCCAAGACGATGATCCCGCTGGACCTCGGCAATTACGGCGGCGGCCTGAAGATCAACACCGCGGATTCACAGGGCCCCAACCCGACGAACCCGACGGCGGCGCCGCTCGGCGTCCGCCAGGTGACGAGCGCGAATGCGAGCGGCAATCCCTATCTGAACCCGTGGCGCTCGAACAATTACGACCTCAGCCTGGAATATTATCTGGGCCGCGCCTCGATGCTCAACATCGGCCTGTTCAAGCTCAACATCGACAGCTTCGTCACCACCGCGACGATGATGACCGGCCGCTATCCGGACGCCGACGGCGTGATCCGCCGGACGGTGCCGGTGACGCAGCCGGTACAGGGCGATGGCGGCAACCTGCAGGGCGTGGAAGCCGGCGCCAAGCTGGCCTTCACCGATCTGTTCCCCAACGTGCCGTTCCTGCGCAACTTCGGCATCGACGCCAACTACACCTTCTCCGACTCCTCGCAGTCGGCACGAGGTCTCGACGGCAAGAAACTGCCTTTCCAGGATAATTCCAAGCACCAGATCAATCTGGTCGGCTGGTACCAGGACGATATCTTCCAGGTCCGCGTCGCGTGGAACCACCGCACGCCGCGCCTGGCGAACATGGGCCTGGGCTATGACGTGGATCCCGATCCGGCGCCCGACCGGGTCGACCAGCGCAATATCCCGGTGATGCAGGACACGAGCAACTATGTGGACGTGAACGTGACCGCGAACATCAACAGCCAGTTCGCGATCTACGGCAATGTCTCGAACCTGCTGGGCGAGCGCGAGCGCTATTACTTCCAGTTCGACCAGGATTCGAAGCAGTTCCATTCGCAGAACCGCTTCGAGCCGCGTTACTCGGTGGGCGTGCGCTACCGTTTCTAAGAGCCAACCCTCCTGGGCCGGCGGTCTTCCAGGGCCGCCGGCTCATTTTTCCCAGGGAGCGGGTCGGCGCGGTTTCGCTTGCGAAGCCGTGGCCGGGACGACCAGAATGACGCAATGAAACATGGGGGCACGGCCAGCGGCGCGATCGAGCGTGTCGTCATCGTCGGCGGGGGTACCGCCGGATGGATGGCGGCGGCTGCGCTGGGCACATATCTGGCGGGGACGGGCACCCGGATCACCTTGATCGAAAGCTCCGAGATCGGGACGATCGGCGTCGGCGAGGCGACGATCCCCACCATCCGCCGTTTCTACGCTTCGCTCGGCATGACCGATGCGGAGGTGATGCGCGCCTGCGAGGCGACCGCCAAGCTCGGCATCCGCTTCGTCGACTGGAAGCCGGGGACCAGCTTCGTCCATCCCTTTGGCCGCTTCGGGCAGGACCTGCGCGGCATCGACTTCCATCATTATTGGCAAAGGGCGCGCAAGGCCGGCCAGGCCGCGCCGCTGGAGGAATATTCGCTGGGCGCGATGCTCGCGCGCGAAGGCCATGCCAGCGTGCCGCTGCCCAATCCGCCGAGCCAGCTCTCGGTGTTCGACTGGGCGCTGCATTTCGACGCTTCGCGCTTCGCCGCGCACATGCGCGCCCATGCCGAGCGCGCGGGGGTGGCGCGCATCGATGCGCGGATCGCCGATGTGGCGCTCCACGGCGAGACCGGCTTCATCGAAGCAGTGACGCTCGACAGTGGCGAGCGCGTCGCGGGCGATCTGTTCGTCGACTGCTCGGGCTTTCGCGGCCTGCTGATCGGCGAGGCGCTGGGCACGCCCTATCGCGACTGGTCGCACTGGCTGCTGTGCGACGGCGCCTTTGCCGTGCAGAGCGCGCGGGTGGGGGACCCGCCCAGCTGCACCACCGTCACCGCGCGCACCGCGGGCTGGCAATGGCGCATCCCGCTGCGCAGCCGCGAAGGCAATGGCATCGTCTTTTCGAGCGATTTTCAGAGCGACGACGATGCCCGGGCCGAGCTGCTCGCCAATGTACCCGGCAAGCCGATGATGGAGCCCCGCCGCCTGCGCTTCACGCCGGGCCGGCGCGAGGCCGCCTGGACGAAGAACTGCGTATCGCTCGGCCTGGCCTCGGGCTTTCTCGAGCCGCTGGAATCGACCAGCATCGCGCTGATCGAGACGGGCATCGAGCGGCTGAAGCAGCTCTTCCCCGACAAGGGCTTCGATCCGGCGGTGACCGCCGAATACAACAGCCAGTCGGCCGAGGAGATGGAACGCGTCCGCGACTTCATCCTCCTCCATTATCGCCTGAGCGCGCGCGAGGGCGCCTTCTGGCAGGCGTGCCGCGACATGGCGCTCCCCGACAGCCTGGCCGCCAAGCTGGAGCTTTGGCGCGCGCGGGGCGCATTCCTGCGCTATCGCTGGGAGATGTTCTCGCCCGCATCCTGGCTTGCCATCTATGGCGGGTTCGAGCATCTGCCCGAGCGGATCGATCCCGGCGTCGCCGCGGTCGATACGGACGAACTTGCGCAGGGGCTCGAGCAGATGCGCGCCGCCATCGCCCGCACCGTGGCGGATACGCCCACCCATTTCGAATTTCTCGCGACGGTCGATGGTGCCGCTGCCGAGCCCATGAGGACCCCCGCATGAACAATCCGGACGCGCTCCGTAAGGTCTGCATCGTCGGCGGCGGCACCGCCGGCTGGATCGCCGCCGCGGTGATGGCGCATCACATGAAGGGCCGGCTGTTCGAGATCGAGCTGGTCGAGAGCGACGATATCGGCACGATCGGCGTGGGGGAGAGCACGATCCCGCCCTTCATGGAGCTGATCGCCAAGCTCGACATCGACGAGCAGGATTTCGTCCGCCAGGTCCAGGCCAGCTTCAAGCTCGGCATCGAGTTCAAGGACTGGTTTCGCAAGGGCGAGAGCTATTTCCACCCGTTCGGCGATGTCGGCCAGCGGGTGGAGCTCAGCGACTTCTACCAATGCTGGCGCAAGGCAACGCTCGCGGGGCATGATTTCCCGCTCCAGGATTTCGCGCCGGCCACGGTGATGGCGCATGCCGGCCGCTTCATGCTGCCGTTCAAGGCGCGCAGCACGCCGATCGCCGGCGCTTCCTATGCGCTCCATGTCGATGCCAAGCGCGTCGCCCGGTTCCTGCGCGGCCATGCCGAGGCGCGCGGCGTGAAGCGGACCGAGGGGATCGTCATCGATGCGGCGCTCGACGATCGCGGCTTCGTCTCCACGCTGACGCTGAAGGACGGCCGCACCATCGACGCCGATTTCTTCATCGATTGCTCGGGCTTCCGGGCGCTGCTGATCGAGAAGGCGCTCGGCAGCGGCTATACCGACTGGTCCAATTATCTGTTCTGCGACCGTGCCATCGCCGCGCAGACCGAGAATGTCGGCCCGCCGCGCCCCTATACGCTGGCCGAGGCACAGGACGCCGGCTGGCGCTGGCGCATCCCGCTGCAGCACCGCACCGGCAACGGCCATGTCTATTCCTCGGAGTTCATGGACGACGAGGAAGCGACGCGCATCCTGCTCGACAAGGTGGAGGGCGAAGTGGTCGCCGGGCCGATGGTGGTGCCGTTCAAGACCGGCGTGCGCCAGCGGATCTGGCACAGGAACGTGCTGGCGATCGGCCTGTCCTCGGGCTTTATCGAGCCGCTGGAATCGACTGCGATCCACCTGATCTATCGCGGCATGGACTATTTCTTCCGCTTCCTGCCCGATCGCCACTGCGATCCGGCGCTGGCGGACGAATATAATCGCCGGATGGTGGCGGACTATACCGAGATCCGCGACTTCATCGTGCTCCATTATTGCACCACCGCGCGCGACGACACGCCCTTCTGGCGCAAATGCCGCGACATGGAATGGCCGGACAGCCTGAAGGAGCGAGTGGAACTGTTCCGCATCAACGGCACGCTGCGCGAAGGGCTGGACGAGCTGTTCCGCTCGGTCAGCTGGTTCTCGGTGCTGGAGGGCATGGGCATCCGGCCGCGCACCTATCACCCGCTGGTCGACCGTATCGACGAGGCGATGCTCTATGCGGGACTGGAAAAGGCGCGCGAGCAGCTTGCCGGCTTCGTCCTGCAGCTGCCGAGCCAGCAGCAGTTCATCGATGCGCATTGCCGCGCCGAGAAGGTGGATCTCGGCCGTCCCGCCATGGCCGGGGCCTGATGCAGAAGAAGCGCGCGATCACGATCAAGGACGTGGCGGCGGAGGCGGGAGTCTCGCTGCAGACGGTGAGCCGCGTCATCAACAAGGGGCCCAACGTCACCGCGCCGGTCCAGGATCGCGTCCGGGCGGCGATCGACAAGCTGGGCTATGTTCCCAGCCTCGCCGCGCGCCGGCTCGGCGGCTCGCGCTCCTATCTGATCCTCGCCTTCAACGACGAGCGGCCGACGCTCGAGGGCTGGCAGTCGCGGCGTGGCAACGACTGGGTCGACCAGATGCTGTACGGGGGCATGCTCAAATGCGCCGAGCATGGCTATCGCATGCTGTTCGAGCTGGTGGATTCGCATTCGGACGCGCTGGAGGCGCAGGTCCAGGCCGCGCTCTCGGCACTCCATCCGGACGGCGTGATCCTGACGCCGCCGCACAGCGAGGATGACCGGATCACCGATCTGCTCCACCAGGGCGGGCTGACCTTCGCGCGGCTGGGATCGCACCGCGAGGGCGAGGGCTTCGCGGTGTACATGGACGACGAAGCGGCGGCGCGCCGCGCGACCGAGCATCTGCTCGACCTTGGCCATACCCGCATCGCCTATGTCCAGGGCCATCCCGAATATGCGATGAGCCCGGATCGCCTGCGCGGCTTCACCAGCGCGATCGAGGCGCGCGGGCTGAAGGTGGATCCCGCCTATCTCCAGCCGGGCGACTTCACCTATGAGGCCGGCATCGCGGCGCTCAACTCGCTCGCCGGGCTCGAAACGCCGCCCAGCGCAGTGCTCGCGAGCAGCGACGAGATGGCGCTGGGCGTGCTCCATGCCGCCGGGCCGCTCGGCCTGTCGGTTCCCGGCGATCTCTCGGTGGTCAGCTTCGACGACACGCCGACGGTGCGGATGAGCGTGCCCGCGCTCACCGCGATCCGCCAGCCGATCGCGGCGATGACCGCCAAGGCCGCCGAGCTGCTGATCGAGAGCAAAACCCGCGGCGACACGCCCGGCAATGGCCGCTTCCTACTTCCCTTCGATTTCGTCGTCCGTGCCTCGACCGCGCCCCCGCGGCGTTGACTTGCCTTCGGCCGGCGACGATGCTCCGCCGTCCATGCGACGCTTCGTCTCGCCCGGCCGCGGTTTCGTCCTGCTCTATGCGCTGGCCTATGCGGGCATGTTCGTCAGCTTCATGCCGTTCGTCATGGTGCTGCTGCCGTTGAAGGCGGCGCAGGCGGGGGGCGGCCATGCGGTACAGCTCCTCAGCGCCGGGGCACTGGGCGGCGCGGCGGTGGCGAGCCTGGCCAACATCCTGTTCGGCGCGCTGAGCGATCGCACGCGGCGGCTGCGCGGCACCCGGCGGCCCTGGGTGACGGTGGGGCTGGGCGTGCTCAGCGCGTCCTATGGCCTGTTGCTGGTCGCGGCCGATCCGGTGAGCCTGCTGCTCGCCGTCACCTGCATCCAGATCGGGATCAACATGATGTTCGCGCCGATCGCCGCGGTGATGGCGGACGAGATACCCGATGCGCAGAAGGGCATGGTGGCCGGGCTCACCGGCGTCTCGCATCCGATCGGCGCGATGGCGGCGGTGCTGATCACGCTGCCCGGGCTGGGGGGCGATGCGATGCGCTATGCGCTGCTCTGCCTGTTGTTCGTCGCGTTGACCGCGCCGTTCCTGCTGCTCGCCCGCGAAGGTGCCGCGCTGCCGCCGCCGCCGCCCGCGCCGCAGCGCGAGCTCCGCCGCTTCGATTTCATTCTCGCCTGGGCCTCGCGCATCCTGTTCCAGGTCGCCGGCAATGGCCTGTCCACCTATGGCTTCTATTATTTCCTGTCGGTGCTGGACCGGGAGGACATCAGCAAGACCAGCGTGGAAGCCAATCCGATCGTCGCGACCATGACCGGCTCCACCATCGTCGCGGTGCTGCTGACGGTGCTGGCGGGGCGCTTCTCGGATCGGATGATGCGGCGCAAGCCCTTTCTTGCCGCGGGGGCGCTGGCAATGGCGGCCGGGCTCGGCGTCATGGCGTTCGCGAGGGGGTGGGGCGTGGCGGCGGCGGGGCATGCGCTGGCGCTGTCGGGGCTCAGCGTGTTCCTGGCGATCCATTCGGCGATCGCGATGCAGCTGCTGCCCAATCCCGCGCATCGCGGCCGCGACCTGGGCATCCTCAACCTCACCAACACCCTGCCGGCGATGGTCGCGCCGCTGCTGGCGCTGGCGCTGGCGCCGGAGAAGACCGGCTATACGCTGTGGCTGCTGATCCTGGCGCTCGGCACGCTGGCCGGCGGCGCGGTGTCGCTCTGCATCCGGACCCAGGATTAGGTTAGGACCTGGAAGAGCTTCAAATTCCTATCGTCACCCCGGCCTTGCGCCGGGGTCCCGCTGCCTCGTTGACTGGAGAAGAAGCGGGATCCCGGCGCAAGGCCGGGACGACGATGGAAAAAAGACTGTCCTCAATCTGAGGACGGGTCAATTCTCAGTGCGCCGGCTCGCCCGCGCTCGAATTGCGGTCGACCTTGGCGGTCATGCCGGTCGCGTCGGCATCGTCCTGGGTCTGCGCGTCGGGCGACAGATCGGCGACCGGCGGCGGATTGGTGGCGACATTGGTCGTCGCCGGCGTCTCGACCGGCTGGTCGATCGTGACGTTGCTGAAGGTCTCGGGCTCGCCGATGTTCGCGACGACGGTCTCGTTCGCGCTGGTGTCCTCCGGCTTGCTGCCCGAACAGGCGGCGAGCGCCAGGCCGGCAACGGCGATCAATGCGAGGGTACGGGTCTTCATTTCGATCATTTCCCCTTTTCTCAACGTGCGGAAACGGCCGCAGCCGTAATCGCGGAGCGTTTCTCGATCTTTGCCGCGAGATCCTTGTCCCAGCCATAGGGATCGCCGCGGAAGTTCATCGTGCCGTTCGCATTGGCGAAGGCGGTCCAGTAGAGCAGATAGACCGACACCTGGTCCTGCTCCTGCAGAGTCACGCGCAGCGTGTCGCCCTTGGCGAGCGCGGCGCTGATCTGGTCGGGCTGCCAGTTCGGATCGTTGCGCAGCAGCAGCTGCGCCAGCGGACCCGGCTTCTCCAGGCGCACACAGCCATGGCTGGCGAGCCGGCTGAAGCTGGCGAAGGTCGATTGCGACGGCGTGTCGTGCAGATACACCGCATAATTGTTCGGGAAGTCGAACTTGTAGCGGCCGAGCGCGCTCTTGGGCCCCGGCTGCTGCTGCAGGCGGCGGTTCGCGCCGGTGCCGATGATCTTGTAGCCCTGTGCCTTCAGCGCGGCCTCGCCCTTCGGCCACAGCTCCTTGGCGGCAATGCCGGTGGGCACGTTCCAGGGCGGGTTGAGCACGATCGAGTGGATCTTCGACTGGAGCATCGGCGTCTCGTTGCCGGGGCGGCCGGTGACGGCCTTCATCGACGCGATCGGGGCATCGCCCTCGAACACGGTGAGCACGGCCGCGGCGATGTTCACCTGGATGCGCTTGGCGGGCAGCTCGCTCGGCAGCCAGCGCCAGCGCTCCATGTTCGCCATGATCTGGCCGACCCGGTCCTGCGCCGGCACGTTGAGCGCGGCGAGCGTGCCCGAGGAGACCAGGCCGGTGGGATTGAGCCCGTAGCGGCGCTGGGCGCGGACCACCGCTTCCTTCAGCTCGGCATCGAACTTGTCGCCGGTGGCGATCGCCTGGGGATCCTCCACCGCCAGCCGCTTGCGCAGCGCCGCCACGCGCGGGCCGCTCGCTCCCACCGTCAGGTCCGGCCCTGCGGCGAGCTTCTGCCAGCCGCCGGCCGCCACGATCTTGCGATAGGTGGCAAGGCCCTTCTGCAGCGTGTCATAGCCGGCCCAGGGCGGCGGCAGGTCGCGCAGCCAGGCGCCGACCCGGTTCTGCTTCACGGCCTCGGCAAAGGCGGGCAGGGGATCATAGGCGGCGGGGCGCAGGCCCCAGTTCGGATCGAAGTCGCTCTCGGCCAGGCGGCCTGAATGGACCGCCCGGGCATAGTCGAGCGCCGCGCGCACCAGCGTCTCGCTGTCCTTGAAGCTGGGCGCCGGATCGCCGACGCGGCGCAGGCCCTGGGCGAAGCCTGCCTCGTTGAGGATCGGCGCGAGCTCGGCCGCCTGGGCCGCCGTCAGCACCGGCAGCACCACCGGCGGGTTGGGGACGAACGGCGGCACGGGCACGGCCTGGAGCGTGGGCGTCGGCGTGGTCTGCGGCGCGGGAGCGACCTGTTGCGCGACGACAGGCGCCGCTATCCCGGCAAGCGCCGCAGTCCATGCGGCCCGGCGGGCCACCCGGCCCGAAAACACTTTGGTCACTCGCAAATCTCCTCCGCGGCCGCCCTGGGGCCGGGCGACCTGAATCGCCACCTGCTATTAAGCCAAACCGGGCGCACGTGGCGAGCGTCGAATTTACACGATGCGACGACGTGCCTTGACATTGGCAACGTTGTCGGACCAGTTTCCCGCAAACGCCCGCCAGGGGAAGAAGCGGGCGACGTCCGCAGGGGAGAGATATCTTGGCATCCGCACGTTCCACGCAGACGACGCTGGCCTTCGCCGCCGTCACCACGCTTTTCTTCGCCTGGGGTTTCATCACCTCGCTGGTCGACCCGCTGGTCGCCGCGGTGAAGGGCATCTTCACGCTCACCGATTTCCAGGCCCAAGCGAGCGCGTTCGCGTTCTTCTTCGCCTATTTCGTCGTCTCGCTTCCCGCTGCCGTGCTGGTCAGCAGGCTGAAGGCGGTGCCTTCGATCCTCGCGGCGCTCGTCACGATGATCGCCGGCTGCCTGATCATGCTCGCCGCCGCGAACATCGCCAATTACTGGCTGGTGCTGCTCGGCCTGTTCGTGCTGGCGAGCGGCATCACCATCCTGCAGGTGGCGGCCAATCCGCTCGCTGCCGCGCTGGGCAATCCCAAGGGCAGCCATTTCCGCCTGGTGCTCAGCCAGACGTTCAACTCGTTCGGCACCTTCCTCGGCCCGCTGCTCGGCGCGCACCTGTTCCTCAAGGGCGTCGAAGTGAAGGAAGGCACGGTCGTCACGCCGGAAATCCGCGCCCAGGCGCTGGCCGGCATCGACTCCGCCTATTTCTGGATCTGCGGCCTGATCGCCGCGCTCGCGGTGTTCTTCTATCTGAGCCGCCGCGTCGTCACCGAGGCGGCGCCTCCGGCAACCGGCCCGCAGCGCGGTTTCTGGGCGCTGTTCACCGATGCGCTCACCTCCAAATGGGCGCTGCTCGGCGCGCTCGCGATCTTCCTCTATGTCGGCGCCGAAGTGGCGATCGGCACGCAGATGGCGCTGTTCCTGAATTCGGACGCGATCTGGGGTCATTCGGACGCGGCGTTCGGCGTGCCGGTGCTCGGCTATCTGATGGGCAGCGACGGCATTCCGGGCGTCTCGCTCCAGGAAGCGGGCAAGGCCGTCGCCTTCTATTGGGGCGGCGCGATGGTCGGCCGTTTCCTCGGCTCGGGCCTGCTGACGGTTGTCCGCGCCGACCGCCTGCTGGCGCTGTTCACCGCCATTGCGGCCGCGATGTGCCTCTATGTCTTCGTGGTCGGCGGCGTCACTGCCGGCTTCGTCGCGCTGAGCATCGGCCTGTTCAACTCGATCATGTTCCCGGTGATCTTCACGCTCACGCTCGAGCGTTCCACCGCGAGCGCGGAGGCGACCTCGGGCCTGCTCTGCACCGCCATTGTGGGCGGCGCGGTGCTGCCCCTGCTCGTCGGGCTGATCTCGGGCGCGCATGGCTATGCCTTCGCGCTGGTCGTGCCGGCGGCCTGCTATGTCGCCCTGTGCGTGTTCGCGATCGCCGCGGGCCGCGCGCCGGTGGTCCGGGCCGAGGGCGAGGCGGCGTCGATGCACTGACAAGACCGTTCGCTTGCCGCCGGACCCAGGGGGAAGCTCCCTCCGGCGGCAAGGAACGAACTGGTGCGCGTAACGCCGTTCGACACGGTCCCGTCATCCGCGCACAATGCCGGGCCGATCCCCTAAACGGCCCTGTCCGCCGGAACTTGCGGGCTTTTGTTCCGAAAACCCGTCCCGTCCCCGGGGCGCTTCCGCACGGGCCGGCCGGGCGCTAGTGTCGGCGGCATCCGTTCGATGCTGGAGACGCCGTGATGTCGATGGTCCGCCGTGGGTTCCTTGCCGGGATGCTGCTCGCGCCCGCTGCGGCCTGTGCCGGGAAATGGCAGGAGAGCGGCGAGGAAAAGCGCCAGCGCCAGTTGAAGGAGGACTGGCCCTGGCTCGGCCATTATGCCGCCGACAACGAGAAGCTGGTCGCCTCGGGCCGCAAGGTCGACATCGTGTTCATGGGCGATTCGATCACCCAGATCTGGGCCGACAGCCGGCCCGGCTTCTTCACCTCCGGCCGCATCGGCCGCGGCATCGGCGGGCAGACCACGCCGCAGATGGTGCTCCGCATGATGGCCGATGTGATCCGGCTGCGCCCGCGCCTCGTCCACATCATGGCCGGCACCAACGACGTTGCCGGGAACACGGGCAAGATGACGGTCCAGCAAAGCTGCGACAATCTCCAGGCGATGACCGAGCTTGCCCAGGCGCACGGCATTGCGGTGCTGCTCGGCGCGGTGCCGCCGGCCGACCATTTCCCCTGGCGCCCTGGCCTGGATCCGGTCGAACCGATCCGGCGGATCAACCTGTTCCTGAGCAGCTATGCCCGCCGCGCCCGCGCCACCTTCATCGACTATACCGGGGTGCTGGCCACCGAGGCGGGGGCGATGAAGCCCGGCATGGCCTTTGACGGCGTCCATCCGACCGGCCAGGGCTTTGCCGCGATGGAGAGCGTGCTCGCCCCGGTGCTGAAGGCGCACAAGGCGTGAAGGCGGGGCTCGCGGCATTGGCGCTGCTCATCGCCGCGCCCGCCGGCGCACAGGTCCTCACCGCCGTGTCTCCTGACGGCAGCAACCGCATCTCGCTCCAGCTGAACGGCGCGGGCACGCCGGTCTATGCGGTGTCGCGCGGCGGCAGCCTGGTGCTCGCGCCGTCGCCGATCCTGCTCGATCTCGATGCCGATACGCTCGGCTATGGCCTGGCGATCACCGGTTCGGAGACCGCCAGCGCGGATGCCCGCTATCCGATCGTCGCCGGCAATGCCGCCGAAGGGCGCGACCATTACAACCAGCTCACCGTGCATTTCCAGGAGAAGGGCGGAGCGAAGCGCCGGATGGACGTGGTGCTGCGCGCCTATGACGATGGCGTCGCCTTTCGCACCGTCGTGCCGGTCCAGCCGCAGACCGCGGCCGCGATCGTCCGCTACGAGCGCACCGGCTTCTATTTTCCGCCGACCTACAAATGCTGGGGCTTCAACGTCGGCAAGTTCGGCTCCAGCCATGAAGGCGAGTTCGATCCCGTCGACGTACCGCGCCTGCGCGACCATAATCTCTTCAGCCTGCCTTTCGCCTGCGAGACCGGCAAGGCGGCCTTCGTCCTGACCGAGGCGGACCTGCTCGACTTCGCCGGCATGTACCTCACCGGCCGGGGCGATGGCGGGCCGGGGCTGCAGGCCAAGCTGTCGCCCTCGCTCGACGATTATCGCATCGCCGTGCACACGCGGATCGGCAGCCCGATCGTCACGCCGTGGCGCGTGGTGATGCTGGCGGACCAGCTGGGCAAGCTCAACGAGTCGACGCTGGTCCTCAATCTCTCGAGCCCGAGCCGGATCGAGGATACGAGCTGGATCAAGCCCGGCCTGACGAGCTGGGACTGGTGGAGCGGCCCGGTGGTCGCGGCGCTGCCCGGCCAGCGCAGCACCACTGCCGTCGCCAAGGCGCTGATCGACTTCGCCGCCGCCAACGGCCTGCCCTATACCATGATCGACGAGGGCTGGTATGCGGGTGCCGGCGGGGGCGGGGTGCGCCGCCCTGGCGTCGACATCACCAAATGGACCGACGCGCTCAACCTTCGCGAAGTGGTCGACTACGCCAAATCGAAGAAGGTCCGCCTCTGGCTCTGGATGCATTGGCAGGCGCTGGATGAGCAGCAGGAAGACGCGCTCGCCGAATATGAGAAGCTCGGCATCGCCGGGATCAAGGTCGATTTCATGGACCGCGACGACCAGTGGATGGTCAACTGGTATGCGCGCACGCTGGCCGCCGCCGCGCGCCATCACATCATGGTCGACTTCCACGGCGCCTATCCGCCGCGCGGGCTGGCGCGCACCTGGCCCAATTTCATGACGCAGGAAGGCGTGATGGGCGCCGAGTACAATAAATGGTCGCGCCGGGTGACGTCGCGCCACAACGTCATGCTCGCCTTCACCCGCGGCCTGATCGGCCCGATGGACTATACTCCCGGCGGCTTCCGCAACGTGACGCCCGAGGCTTTCCGCATCCGCGGCGACCTGCCCTTTGTCCAGACCAGCCGCGCGCACGGCCTGGCGCTGTACGTCGCCTTCCTGTCGCCGGTCGCCGCGGTCTCCGACAGTCCGGACACCTATGCCGCCAGTCCCGCCGGCTTCGACTTCATCAAGGCGGTGCCGGCAAGCTGGGACGAGACGCGCTATCTCGCCGGGGAGACGGGGGAATATATCGTCCTCGCCCGGCGCAAGGGCGCGCGCTGGTTCCTCGGCGCGCTGAACAGCGAGACCGCGCGCAAGGTCACCGTGCCGCTCGATTTCCTCGGCCGGCGGGGCGCGGCGATGCGACTGTGGAGCGATGGCGACAAGCCCGACGCCCCGATCCTTACCGAGCGGCGCGTGGCGGAAGGGGAGGCGCTGACGCTCGATCTCGCCGCGCATGGCGGCGCCGCCGCGATGTTCGAAAAATAGGGTTCAAAACTCGGACAATTGCGGATAACACTCTGCCGTCCGACGCGGCGAGCGATCGCGCGGGCAAGGAGAGTGGTGATGCGAATCACGCAAAGGGACCTGGCCGTAGCGACGGCCGCGCTGCTGCTCGGCTGGGGCGCCAATGCCCTGGCGCAGCGGCAGGCCGTGCTGGGGCCGGCGGTGTGGGACTGGAACCGGCTGGCCGTGCAGAAGACCGATGTCGGCGCGCTCCGCAATCTCGTCCGCCAGCCCACCGCGACGCTGGCCGAGCTCGAGATGCACGTCACCACGCTCAACCCGGGCCTGTCCTCGCATCCGCCGCACCAGCATCCCAACGAGGAGCTGGTGATCATCGACCAGGGGACGGTCGAGGCGCTTTCGGGCGGCAAATGGGAGCGGCTCGGTCCCGGCTCGGTGATCTTCAATGCGTCGAACGCGCAACATGCGTTGCGCAATGTGGGCAGGACCCCGGCCACCTATCATGTCATCAACTGGAAGACCGCCGCCACGCCGGCACAGTGACAGGGAGCTTCGAGAAATGGACCGTCGTTCGATCCTTGGCATCGCGGGCATCGCCGCGATGCTGCCGCCCGAAGTTCTCGCCCAGTCGCAGAGCTCGGGCAATGCCCCGTCCGAGAATGCCGCCCCCATCGGCCCCGAGCCGGGCGTGAAGCACAGGATCGATTTCGGCGTGATCGGCCTCGATCATGCGCACATCTATTCGATGACCGACGCGATGATCCGCGGCGGCGGCGTGCTCAAGGCCTTTCATGCGGCCGATCCCCGGCAGGTCGACCTGTTCCGCAAGCGCTATGGCAATGCCGTGAAGCTGGCGCGGAGCGAGGATGAGATCCTCGGCGACAAGACGATCAGGCTGATCGCCGGCGCGCCGATCCCCGATCTCCGCGCGCCGCTCGGCATCCGGGCGATGCAGGCGGGCAAGGACTATCTCGGCGACAAGCCCGCGATCACCAGCCTCGCCCAGCTCGCCGAGGTTCGCCGCACCATCGCCGAGACCCGGCGCAAGTTCGCGATCATGTATTCCGAGCGGCTCGAGGTGCGCGCCGCCGTCCAGGCCGGCGAGCTGGTCCGGCAGGGCCGGATCGGCAAGGTGATCCAGACCGTCAACCTCGCCCCCCACCGCGTCGGCTCGGGCCGTCCGGACTGGTTCTGGGACAAGGCGCGCTATGGCGGCATCCTCACCGATATCGGCAGCCACCAGGCCGATCAGTTCCTGTTCTACACCGGCTCGAGGACCGCGCATGTCGTCGCCGCGCAGACCGGCAACCTGAACTGGCCGGACAAGCCCGGTTTCGAGGATTTCGGCGACATGATGCTCACCGGCGACGGCGGCACCGGCTATGTCCGGGTCGACTGGTTCACGCCCGACGGGCTGCCCACCTGGGGCGATGGCCGGCTCTTCATCCTCGGCACCGAGGGCTATATCGAGCTGCGCAAATATGTGGACATCGCCGGCCGGCCCGGCGGCAACCACCTGCTGATCTGCGACCGGCAGGGCGTGCGGTACATGGACTGCTCCAAGGTCCATCTCCCCTTCGGCCCGCAGTTCATCGCCGATGTCGTCGAGCGCAGCAGCGTCGCGCAGGACCAGGACCAGGCGCTGCTCGCCGCCGAGCTGGTGCTTACCGCGCAGAAGAACGCCACCCGGCCGGTTTCGGCCTGAACCAGAGAAGGAGAGGGGCATGCGGCTTTCCAGACGCCAGACGCTCGGGGCCATCGCGGCGCCGATGATCGTGCCGGCGAGCGTGTTCGGAGCGAACGCGCCGTCGAACCGAGTGACCATCGGCGCGATCGGCGTCGGCCGGATCAGCCGCGTCCACGACATGAAGGAGATCCACAAGCATGCTGACGCGCAGATCGTCGCGGTGTGCGATGTCGACACCAGGCGGCTCGGCGCCGGCATGCAGCTGGTCGACGATCGCTATGCCACCAGTACCGGCAAACCCTATTCGGGCACGCGCGGCCATGCCGATTATCGCGAGCTGCTGGCCGCGAAGGACATCGACGCGGTGCTGATCTCCACGCCCGACCACCAGCACGCGCCGCTCGCCGTCCATGCGGTGCAGGCGGGCAAGCATGTCTATCTCCAGAAGCCCGCCTCGCTCACCATCGCCGAGGGGCGGCGCATGGCGGACGAAGTGAAGCAGTCCGGAAGGGTTCTCCAGATCGGCTCGCAGCAGCGCGGGCAGGACCCCTGGCCGCAATTCCACCGTGCCTGCGAGCTGGTCCGCAACGGCCGGATCGGCAGGCTGAAGCATGTCGAGATCGGCCTGCCGGGCGATCCGGCCGGGCCCGCAGCGCCGCAGATGCCGATCCCTTCCAACCTCGATTACGATGCCTGGCTGGGGACGACGCCCCAAGTCTATTACACCGAGACGCGCGTCCACCCGCAGAACAGCTTCGAGGATCGGCCCGGCTGGCTCCGCATGGAGCAGTTCGGCGCCGGCATGATCACCGGCTGGGGCGCGCATCATGTCGACATCGCCCATTGGGGGATGGACATGGAGCATAGCGGCCCGGTCGAGATCTGGGGCAGCGCCGAGTTCCCCAAATCCGGCCTGTGGAATGTGCACGGCCCGTTCGAGACGCATGCCCGCTATGCCAATGGCGTGACGATGACGATTTCGGGCGCGCTGCCCAATGGCGTCAAGTTCATCGGCGACAAGGGCTGGGTCTTCGTCCAGCGCACCGGTGCGGTCTCCTCCTCCGATCCTTCCAAGCCCGCCGACGTGCCGCTCACGGCAAGCGATCCCAGGATCCTCGACAGCGTGATCGGCCCGGACGAGGTCCGGCTCTACAAGGCGCCCGAGCAGCACCGGAACTGGCTGGACGCGATCCTGAAGGGCGTGCCGGTCAGCGCTCCGGCGGAGATCGGCCACCGCGCCTGCTCGACCTGCCTGCTCCACCACATCGCGATGAAGACCGGGCGGCGGCTCAGATGGGATCCCGCGGCGGAGCGGTTCATCGGCGATGATGCCGCCAATGCGATGCTCGCCCGCCCGCAACGGGCGAAATACGCGATCTGAAAAGGTCCCCCTCCGTGATCCCGGCCGCGCGCCGGGGTCACGCTTTTCCCCCCTTCCGTCATCCTGGCGAAAGCCGGGATGACGGTAGTGCTGATTGGAAAGTTGCCGGCGCCGACCTAGAGCGGCCCGGCAGCAAAACAAGGAGCGTCGCATGATCCGCACCGGAGTGATCGGCTATGGCCTGGGCGGCATGGCCTTCCATGCGCCGCTGGTGGCCGCCGTGCCCGAGCTCGCGCTCGCCGCCATCGCCACCTCGCGCGCCGACCAGGTGCATGCGCGCCATCCCGGCGTGCCCGTCACCACCCCCGACGCGCTGCTCGCCGATCCGGACATCGATCTGGTCGTCGTCACTACGCCCAACGACACCCATGCCCCGCTTGCGCGCCGGGCGCTGGAGGCAGGCAAGCATGTCGTGATCGACAAGCCCTTTGCCACCAGCCTTGCCGATGGCGAGGCGCTGGTCGCGCTGGCCGGGGCGAGGGGCCTGCTGGTCAGCGCCTTTCACAATCGCCGCTGGGACGGCGATTTCCGCACCGTCCGCAAGCTGCTGGACGGCGGCGCGCTCGGCGAGGTCATGCTCGCCGAGCTGCGCTGGGACCGCTTCCGCCCCGCGCTCGCCCAGGCCTGGAAGGAAGACCCCGAGGCGGGGGCAGGCATCCTCGCCGATCTCGGCCCGCACCTGATCGACCAGGCGCTCCAGCTCTTCGGCCCGCCCGAGGCGATCCTTGCCGATATCGCGGTCCAGCGCGAGGGCGGGCGCACCGACGATTATTTCGAGCTCACTCTGTTCCATGGCGCGCGCCGGGTGACGCTTTCCGCCGGCCGGCTGTTCGTCACGCCGCGCCCGCGCTTCTGGCTGCACGGCACCCGCGCCGATTTCGCCAAGCACGGGCTCGACCCACAGGAGGCGCGCGTAAAGGACGGCGCGCGCTACACCGATCCGGGCGTGGGCGACGAGGAGCCGCAATTCCACGGCCGCCTCACGCGTGCCGATGGCAGCAGCGAGACCGTCCCGACCGAGCCCGGCGACTATCGCGGCTACTATGCCGGCGTCGCCAGGGCGATTGCCGAAGGCGCGCCGGCCCCGGTCAGCGGCGAGGACGCGGTGCTGGGGCTGCGCATCATGGAAATGGCGCGGGAGAGCGCGCGGTTGGGCAAGCGGCTGTCGCTCTGATTGGCCGCCACCAGCCGCCAGATCGTCCTCCCGCGCATCGCCGTCCTCCCGGCGAAAGCCGGGATCTCATGCGAAGGCGCGGGAAAGGAGCCGCACGGGATCCCGGCCTTGCGCCGGGATCCCGCTGCTTCCTGCGCTGGCGAGATAGCGGGACCCCGGCGCAAGGCCGGGTGACGAAGCAAGAATATGAGTCCTCGACCTAGGTTGAGAACCCAAACAAGTATCTGATTTTCCACCGTCATCCCGGCCTTGAGCCGGGATCCCGCTTCTTCTTCCGTCAGCAAGGCAGCGGGACCCCGGCGCAAGGCCGGGGTGACGAAGCAAGAATATGAGCCCTCGACCTAAGGCCGCCACCCCACCGCGATCGTCCGGGGCGCCAGCGTCACCGGCACCGTCGCGACGATATCCTTGGCCGAGCTGCCCAGCATCACCTGCACCGTCCCGCCGGCGATCTTCCAGCCATTGCCCGCCGCGTCCCAGGTCGCCAGCAGGCGGGGATCGACCTTGAGCGAGACCTGCTTCGCCTCGCTCGGCGCCAGCTCTACCTTGTCGAACGCGCCCAGCCGCTTCGGGGCCTCCCAGCCCGTGCCGGCGACATAGAGCTGGGGCACCGCCTTGCCCTTCACCTTGCCGGTGTTGCGTACCGTGAAGCTGGCCGAAACCGTTCCGTCCTCGACGCGCGCACGCAGCCCGGAATAGGCGAACTCGGTATAGCTGAGCCCGTGGCCGAAGGCGAAGGCCGGCGTCAGCCCCTTGGCGTCATACCATTTATAGCCGACCGTCGCGCCCTCGCCATAGGTCGTGTCGCCCTTGTTGGGCGCGGCGGGCTTGGCCAGCTGGTCGAGGCTCGCGGGGAAGCTGACCGGCAGACGGCCCGAGGGGTTCGCCTTGCCGAACAGCAGGTTGGCGATCGCGCTGCCGCCCTGCGTGCCCGGATACCAGGCGGCGAGGATGGCGGCGGCCTGGTCGCGCCACGGCGTCAGCACCGGCCCGCCGGTCTCGAGCACCACCACCGTGCGCGGATTGGCCCGGGCCACCGCCGCGATCAGCTTGTCCTGGCCGCCCTCGAGCGTGAGCGACACGTCGAACGCCTCGCCCGCCCATTGCGTGGCGAAGACGATCGCGACATCGGCATCCCTGGCGAGCTTTGCGGCGCTGCCGGCATTGCCGCCATCGGCGAACAGGATCTCGGCATTGGGCGCCTGCGCCTTGATCGCCGCGAGCGGGGCGTCGGGATAGTACATCATCGGCCCCGGCCAGGTCGTCGGCTTCGATCCGGGCGCGGCGTTGCCGCCCACCGGATAGACCAGCGACGAGCCGCTGCCCGCCAGCACGCCCTTGTCGGCATGCCCGCCGATCACGACGATCTTCTTCACCGCGGGCGAGAGCGGCAGGATCGCGTCCCGGTTCTTGAGCAGCACCGCGCCGCCCTCGGCATCCCGGCGAGTCACTCCGGCATGCTCGGCGAGCATCGCCGGAGCCAGGTCCATCGGCGCGTCGGCGATCGGCTTCTCGAACAGCCCGTTGGCGAACATCGCGTGCAGGATCGCCCCCGCCATCGCGTCGAGCCGCGCCGCCGAGACCTCGCCCTTCGCCACCGCGGCCTTCAGCGGCGCGCCGAAATAGGGTTCCTTGTCGAACGGGAAGCCCGAATCCTGGTCGAGCCCGGCATTGGCGGCCGGCGCGGTGGAGTGAGTCGCCCCCCAGTCCGACATCACATAGCCCTTATAGCCCCAGTCGCGGCGCAGCACGTCGGTGAGCAGCCAGGGATGCTCGCAGGCATGGATGCCGTTCACGCGGTTGTACGCGCACATCACCGAGCCCGGATCGCCCTTCTCGATCGCGATCTGGAACGCGAGCAGGTCGCTGGTCCGCGCCGCGCCCTGGTCGATGATCGAATTGCCGGTATCGCGGTCGGTCTCCTGATCGTTCACCGCATAATGTTTCACGGTCGAGACGATGTGGTTCGACTGGATGCCGGCGATCTGCGCGCCCACCATCGTGCCGGCGAGCAGCGGGTCCTCGCCGCCATATTCGAAGTTCCGCCCGTTGCGCGGCTCGCGCATCAGGTTGACGCCGCCGGCGAGCATCACGTTGAAGCCCGATGCGCGCGCCTCCGCGCCGATCATCGCGCCGCCGGCATGGGCCAGATCGACGTCCCAGCTCGCGGCGGTGGCGAGGCCCGAGGGCAGGGCGGTCCGCCCGCGCTTGCGCGCCGCGCCGCCCTGGGTGGCCACGCCGATGCCCGCATCGGTCTGCCACTGGGGCGGGATGCCCAGCCGGGGGATGCCCGGCACATAGCCCGCCGAGCCCTGCCGCGCTTCGGCAGGTGCCTTATAGCCGCTCTTCGACGCGAAATCGGTGCCGAAATAGC
Organism: Sphingomonas sp. NPDC092440; assembly: GCF_044754985.1. Lineage (NCBI taxonomy): Bacteria > Pseudomonadati > Pseudomonadota > Alphaproteobacteria > Sphingomonadales > Sphingomonadaceae > Sphingomonas > Sphingomonas sp. NPDC092440. The sequence goes on from NZ_JBIVQA010000009.1 coordinate 183,594, forward strand.
CAAAGACCAGGGTCAGCTTCTCGTCCTCGGTCATCTGGGGGAGCACGGCCTTCACCCGCGCATCGGCGGAGAGGGCGGCATCCATCCAGGGCCGGGCCTGGTCCTGCGCGGCGGCGGGCGCCGCGGCGGCCAGGGCTATGCCCAGTGCGACCAGCGAACCCGCGAATGCGTGACGGCGCAGCTTCATGATTCCCTCTCCCGCGATTTTTGTCAGCGTTGTCGGGAAGCATATACAGGTCAAGTGCTGGTAACGCTATCACCTGGATGACGGCATCGGACTGGGGCCATGAAGCAGTCAGCGGGCACCCTCATCAATCAACAGGCACCGTCATCCCCGCGAAGGCGGGGATGACGGAAGAAGGGGAAGGCGGGTTACGGCAGATTCGCCTTCAGCTCGTCGATCCAGGGCCGCGCCACTCCGTCCGAGGGCGCGCGCCAGTCGCCGCGCGGGCTCACCGCGCCGCCGGCCGAGACCTTGGGTCCGTTGGGCAGCGCCGAGCGCTTGAACTGGCTGGTCTGGAAGAAGCGGAACAGGAATTCCTCCAGCCATTTCGCGATCGTCGCCAGGTCATATTGGTGGCGCGCATCCTCGGGGAAGCCGATCGGCCATTGCCCCGCCGCCGCGTCCTTCCACGCATGCCAGGCGAGGAAGGCGATCTTGGAGGGCCGCAGGCCGTAGCGGATCGTGTAGTGGAGGAAGAAGTCGTGCAGCTCGTACGGGCCGATCCGCTCCTGCGTGCTCTGCATCCTGCCGTCCGCATCGGCGGGCACCAGCTCGGGCGAGATCTCGGTATCGAGGATGCTGGTCAGCACCCGCGCCGCCTCGCCGGCGAACTGGCCGGTCTGCACGGTCCAGCGGATGAGATACTGGATCAGCGTCTTGGGCACGCCGGCATTGACGCCGTAATGGCTCATATGGTCGCCCACGCCATAAGTGCACCAGCCCAGCGCCAGCTCGCTCAGGTCGCCGGTGCCGAGCACGAAGCCGTGCCGCTGGTTGGCGAGACGGAACAGATAGTCGGTACGCAGGCCCGCCTGGACGTTCTCGAAGGTCACGTCATAGACGGGCTCGCCCCTGGCGAAGGGATGGCCGATCCCCTCGAGCATCGTCCGCGCCGCCGGGCGGATGTCGATCTCTTCGCCGGTAACGCCCAGCGCGTCCATCAGCGCCCAGGCATTGGCTTTGGTGCCTTCGCTGGTCGCGAAGCCCGGCATGGTGAAGCCGAGAATGTCGGTGCGCGGGCGACCGAGCCGGTCCATCGCCCTGGCCGCGACGATCAGCGCATGGGTGGAATCGAGCCCGCCCGAGACGCCGATGACGATGTGCTTCGCGCCGGTGGCTTCCAGCCGCTTGCGCAGCCCCTCCACCTGGATGTTGAACGCCTCATAGCAATCCTCCTCCAGCCGGGAGGGGGTGTTGGGCACGAAGGGGAAGCGGCGCAGCTTGCGCAGCAGCCCCTTGTCGGCATGGTCCGGCCGGTGCTGGAAGGTCACGCGGCGGAAGCGCGTCTCCGGATCGCCATTGTCGGCGGCGCAGTCGTTGAACGTGCCCATCCGCATCCGCTCGAGCCGCAGCCGCTCCAGGTCGATATCGGCGCACACCACTTCGGTGGTCAGCTCGAAGCGCTCGGTGGTGGCGATCAGCTCGCCCAGCTCGTGGATCATGCCCTGGCCGTCCCAGGCCAGGTCGGTGGTGCTCTCGCCGGGGCCGGAAGCGGAATAGACATAGGCCGCCACCGCCCGCGCCGATTGCGCCGCGCACAGCATCGCCCGCTCGCGCGCCTTGCCCACCACGATGTTCGAGGCGGAGAGGTTGCACAGCACCAGCGCCCCGGCCAGCGCGCCTTGGGTGGAGGGGGGCAGGGGAGACCAGTAATCCTCGCAGATCTCGACATGGAAGACGAAGTCGGGCAGCTCCTCGGCCGCGAAGATCAGGTCGGTGCCGAAGGGCACTTTCTGCCCGGCCACCGCGATCTCCAACCCCGTCAGGCCGGCGCCGCGCGCGAACCAGCGCTTCTCGTAATATTCGCGGTAATTGGGCAGGTAGCTCTTGGGCACCACGCCCAGGATGCGCCCGCGCGCGATGGCGACGGCGCAATTGTAGAGCCGCCCGTTGCGCCGGAGCGCGGCGCCCACCAGCAATACCGGCCGGAGCTCCGCGCTCGCCGCGACGATCGCCGCGAGCCCCGCCTCGGTCGCCGCGCAGATCGTGTCCTGCAGATGCAGGTCGTCGATCGCATAGGACGTGACGTTGAGCTCGGGATAGACGAGCAGGTCCGCGCCCTGTTCGTCGCCCTGCCGCGCCAGCGCGATCGCCGCCCGGGCATTGGCGGCGGGATCGCCCACCACCACCGCCGGCGTGCAGAGGCCCGCGCGGATCATTCCCTGGCGGTGGATCGAATAAAAGGGATGGGACTGGCTCATCGTCTCCGTCTTGCAACCGGTTATGTCTCGATCACCCCACACACCTAGTCGCTCGGGCGCGCTTGTGCCAACCCCGCGCAAGCGATACCCGCAGGCCATGCTCCACTGGATCCGCCGCCAGTTCGACGCGCATCCGGTGCGAGCCGTCATGACCGTCTTCGCGGCCTATACCGTCTTCAAGATCAACCTGAAGTTCTTCGCACCCGAAGGGCCCTGGTGGCGCGGCTGGCACGATCAGAAGCAGTATCTGCAATCGGCCAGGGCGTTCCTGCGCTTCGACCTGAGCCCGGACCAGCATTGGTACCCGTTGCTCTATCCGCTCGCCGGAGCGCCTTTCGCCTGGGCGCCGACGCCGTTCGTGCCGATCAACCTGGCCTGCTATGCGCTCGCCTTCTGGGGCTTCCACCGCGTCTGCGCGCGCTTCGGGGTGGGGAGCCTGGCGGCGGGGCTGCTGTTCCTCGCCGCGACCATCGGCGACCTGCGCATCTCCAAATTCTGGCTCGAGCCCTGGACGACGACCATGTCCGCGGCCTTTATCTGGCTGGCCTTTGCCGAGGCGGCCGACATGATGTTCGGCGGGCGGCGCCGGCCCTGGCTGCTCGGCGCCCTGCTGGCCGGGATCGCGCTGGTCCGCCCGGCGGACGTGGTGGTGGGCGCGGTGATCGGCGGCTTCGCGCTGTGGCGCCCGGTGCTGATCGAGCGGCGCTGGCCGGATCTCGCCCGGGCGATCGGCGGCGCCGCGGCGGCGTTCCTTCCCTATGCCGTGCTCTATCTCGCCATCTATGGCTGGCGCCTCACCGACTATACGCTGCTCTCGGGCGACTATGGCTTCGCGTTCGCCGATCTCGGCTGGAAGGCGAGCATATTGCTGGTCGATCCCGCGCCCTGGTTCCCCGGCGAGACCGGCCTGTTGCGCGAGCTGCCCTGGCTGCTCACCGGCGCGGCGGGCCTGATCCTGGGCGTCATGCGGCTGCGGGGCCCGGCGCGCTGGCTGACGCTCTGCATGGCGCTGGCCGCGCTGATCTATACCGCGATGATGCTCGCCTATGTCGATCTGGTGCCCAGCGGCATGTGGCGCTTCTTCAACGCCCATTATTTCAAATGGCTGTTCCCGATGGCGGCGCTGTTCACCTGGCTGCTGCTCACCTGGCGCGACCTGCGCGGGCTCGTGCTGGTGGTGGCGCTGGTGCTGCTCGCCAGCTTCCGCATCGTGCCGCGCCCGGCGATGCCGCAGGAGCCCGCCAAGGCGCTGGCCTTCGCCGCGCTCGCCGCGCCGTGGCAGGACATCTACTTCGCCCGCTCGGCGGTGGTGGACGCGCGGGGTGCCCAGCGCAGCCCGGCCGATTATCACCAGCTATGGATGGGGGACCGCGTGATGGCGATCGCCTTCAAGCGGCCGTTCGCGGGCGATGCGCGCTGGTATGGCGTCACGCCCCCCAGCATCGCGACCTGGCCCAGGGGCAGCGGCAAGGCGGAGGTGGTGCTGCCGGGCAGCTGGCCGCAACGGCCGGTCGCGCGCTATGCGACGAAGCTGGCGTTCGGCTATCCCTGCTGGGCGCCGCCTTTCCCCTGCGGCACCGGGCCGGGGCCCGCGCTGCCGCGGAACTAGCCGGGCCAGACCCTGGCTCAGACCTTGGCGGAGTAGATCATCCGGCCCGGGCCGAGCCGCTCGAACAGCTTGCCCAGCTCGTTCTCGCCCACGGCGAAACAGCCCTGGCTGCGGCCGAGCTTGCCGTGCCGGCCGATCATGTCGGTGTTCGCATACCAGGCCGAATGGACCACGATCGCGCGGTCGAGCGCATTGTTGTTGGTCGGGTCGAGGCCGAGCAGGCGCTGCGAGTCGCCATGCTTGCCGACATAATAGTCCGCGGTCAGGAACGCGCCCTCGCAGGTCGCTTCCGAATTCACTTCGTTCGAGAAGCGCTGGAGCAGCCCGGTATGCTGGGGATCCGAGCCGATGCCGTGGGCGACGAGGAAGCGCTCGACCTGGCCGGTGCCCAGGTTCACCACGAAGAAGCGCGGGCTGTAGGAGGGCGAGGCGAAGTCGGCGATCGCGATCCGGTCGTGCGAGGGGATGCGCATCGAATGGCGGTTGAGCGCGGCCAGCGCCTTCTTGAACAGCTCGGGGCGGATGCCGGCGGGCACGCCGGGCACCTTGGCGGCGGCCACCTCGGGCGCCTTGGGAATCTCGGGGATCGGCGCCGGGACCGGCAGCGCGGCCGGTGCCATCGCGGTTTCGATCGTGCGCGAGGCGCAGGCCGAAACCACCGCGCCGCTCGCCATCACCAGCGCCGTCTTCAACAAGGCGCGACGCGACTGAATCGTATCGAGACTATCCATCACTATCCAAAAAGCCCGCTGCTCTCGTCCCCAGGGGGAAGCTATACCAGACAGATGGTAAGCGCGTTGCTCAACATCTGTCCCAAGTTGCGCGACTCGCCGCATCGTTCGCCCGGTTCGCCGAAGGCTCTCCGAAATCCGGAACGTTGCCAGCGATTTGCCCGCGCGAATATCGCCGATTCGGCAGCGGCACGAAATTAGGTTAATTTCGTTAAGGAATCGCCCTGAGCCGTCCTGGCTCGTCGGATTCGGAGAGCTGTTCGATGCGTTCCGGCACCTTTGCCGTCCTTCTCCTGGCCCTGGCCGCCCTGTTTCCCACCGCTCCCGCCGCCGCGCAGGGGATCGCGTCCGACACGATGCAGATCGCGCCGGCGGGGCTGCGCAACGGCCAATGGGTCTGGTACGAGCAGCCCCAGATCATCCGCGCGAGCACGAACGACTGGGACCCCGTCTCGATCGTGGTGAGCATTCCGGACCAGCGCGCCTATGTCTATCGCGGCGGCAAGCTGGTGGGCGCGAGCACGGTGTCGACCGGCTCGAACGGGCACGAGACGCCCGCCGGCGCCTTCACCATCCTCCAGAAGAAGGTGTTCCACCGCTCGAACCTCTATTCGAACGCGCCGATGCCCTATATGCAGCGGCTCACCTGGGACGGGATCGCGCTGCACGCCGGCCATCTCCCCGGCTATCCCGCCTCGCATGGCTGCATCCGCTTCCCGGCGGCCTTTGCCAGGCAGCTCTATGCGCTGACCGAGATCGGTGGCGACGTGATGGTGACGGACGAGCCGGTGACCAACCCCGAGCGCTCGGGCCCCTCCACGCCGCTGTTGATGGCGGATGCGCGCAATCTCGGCGGCGAGGCGTTCAACATGGTGACCATGCCCGGCATGGCGCCGCGGCCGCAGCCCCAGCCGGCAAGCTGGGTCACCGGCCCGGCGCGGGAGATCGTCCAGCCGCTGCCGCGCCGCGGCTCCAAATAAAATCTGTTGCCCAGGGTGCCCGCGGATCGGCTAAGGCCGCGCGCATGACGATGTCCTTCGCAGATGCCGCCGACGCGCTGGTCGAGGTCGGCCGCCGGCTCGACGCGCGCGGCTGGGCCCCCGCCACCGCCGGCAATTATTCCGTCCGCCTCGACGACGGCAGCGTCGCCGTCACCGTGTCCGGCTGGCACAAGGGCCGGCTGACGCCCGCCGGCATCATGCGGGTCGACCTGGAGGGGAAGGGGCTCACTCCCGGCAAACCCTCGGCCGAGACCGCGCTGCACCTTGCCATCTACCGGCTGTTTCCCGACACGGGCGCCGTGCTCCACGGGCACTCGCCCGAGGCCGTCGGCATGAGCCGCGCCGCCGCCGGTGCCAGCGAATGGGTGTTCGCCGGCCATGAGATGCTCAAGGTCTTTCCGGGCAACGCCACGCACGAGGCCGAGATCCGCCTGCCGATCGTCGAGAACAGCCAGGACATGGCGGTGATCGAGGCGGCGGTGACGCCCGCGCTGCTGGCGCCGGGCACCGCGCCGGCCTATCTTATCCGCAGCCACGGGCTCTATGCCTGGGGCAAGGACCTGGCCGAGGCCGAGCGCGTGCTCGAGGGCACCGAATGGCTGATCGCCGCCGAACTGGCCGAAAGGGCATGGAAGCGATGACGCATCTCAGGGTCTTCGACGAGGCGGGCGGCGCGCCGCTCACCGATACGCGCGATGCCGGCGACATCGCCGCCGCGCTCGGCGGGATCGGCGTCCGCTTCGAGCAATGGCCCTCGCGCCCGCTCGCCGCCGATGCCGGGCAGGACGAAGTGCTCGAGGCCTTCGCGCCGGAGGTCGAGCGGCTCAAGGCCGAGAAGGGCTATCGGTCCGTCGACGTGATCCGCATGGTGCCCGATCATCCCGAAAAGGGTGCCCTGCGCACCAAGTTCCTTTCCGAGCATCGCCATTCGGAGGATGAGGTCCGCTTCTTCGTCGAGGGCGAGGGGCTGTTCACCCTGCGCGCGGGCGAGAGAATCTATGCCGTGCTGTGCGAGGAAGGCGATCTGATCTCGGTTCCGGCCGGCACTCGCCACTGGTTCGACATGGGGCCGAGCCCGCGCTTCACCGCGATCCGCCTGTTCACCAATGCGGACGGCTGGATCGCCAACTTCACCGGCGACGCCATTGCGGATCGCTTCCCGCGGCACGAGCCGGCCTGAGCCAACCACCGTCATCCCCGCGCAGGCGGGGATCCAGAGTCGTGAAGGACGCCGCTCTGTTACCCTGGATCCCCGCCTGTGCGGGCATGACGAAAGGGGCGGAGGACGAAAGAGAATGACCCACACCCCGCCCAAGGCCATCCTCCTCGATATCGAAGGCACGACGAGCAGCATCAGCTTCGTCGCCGACGAGCTTTTTCCCTATGCCCGCAAGCATCTGGCGGAATTCGTTGCGAACAATCCCGAAGTCGCCGCGCCGATCCTGGCCCAGGTGCCGGGCGACGATCCCGTCGCCACGCTGCTCGCGTGGATCGACGAGGACCGCAAGGAGACTCCGCTCAAGACGCTCCAGGGCCTGATCTGGGCCCGGGGCTATGCCGATGGCGAGCTCAAGGGGCATGTCTATCCCGACACGCCCGAGGCGCTGCGCCGCTGGACGGCCGCCGGCCTCACGGTGAACATCTATTCCTCCGGCTCGATCGCCGCGCAGAAGCTGATCTTCGGCCATTCGGTCGCCGGCGACCTGACGCCGTTCCTCAGCCGCTATTTCGACACGACCACCGGCCCCAAGCGCGACAGCGATTCCTATTCCAGGATCGTCGATGCCCTCGATCTCGCGCCTTCCGAGCTGCTGTTCGTCTCGGACATGGCCGCCGAAGTCGATGCCGCGCACGAGGCGGGGCTCCAGGCGCTGCTGATCGACCGCGAAGGCGGCCCGGCCGACATTCATTCTCTGGCGGAAGTGCTCCCATGATCCTCGAAGGCCGTCCCACGCGCTCGATCCGCCGCACCGAAGACGGCAGGGGCGTGGTCATCCTCGACCAGCGCAAGCTGCCCTGGGAAGTGCAATGGGTCGAGCTGCGCGACGTCGATGCCGCCGCGGTGGCGATCCGCGAGATGTGGACGCGCGGCGCGCCGATGATCGGCGCCACCGCCGCCTATGGCTATGCGATGGCACTTGCGGCCGATCCCGGCGACGCCAGCCTGCAGGCGGCGTACGAGACGCTGTTCGAGACGCGCCCGACCGCGATCAACCTGCGCTGGGCGCTCGACGCGGTGCGCGCGGCGGTAGCCGATCTGCCGGAGGGCGAGCGCGCGGCGGCGGCGTTCCGGCGTGCCGACGAAATCTGCGACGAGGATGCCGAGCTCTGCCGCGCGATCGGCGAGCATGGCCTGGAGCTGTTCCGCGAACTCCATGCCCGCAATCCCGATCGCCCGCTCAACATCCTCACCCATTGCAACGCCGGCTGGCTCGCCACGGTCGATTACGGCACCGCCACCGCGCCGATCTATCTTGCGCATGATGCCGGCATCCCGGTCCATGTCTGGGTGGACGAGACGCGCCCGCGCAACCAGGGCGCGCTGCTGACGGCGTTCGAGCTGCGCAACCACGGCGTGCCGCACACGGTGATCGCCGACAATGCCGGCGGCCTGCTGATGATGAAGGGGCAGGTGGACGCCGTGGTGGTCGGCACCGATCGCGTCACGCGCAACGGCGATGTCTGCAACAAGATCGGCACCTATCTGAAAGCGCTCGCGGCGCACGACAATGACGTGCCCTTCTATGTCGCGCTGCCCTACACCACTTTCGATCCGAACACTGCGAGCGGTGCCGACATCCCGATCGAGGAGCGCAGCGCCGAGGAGCTGACCCGGCTGAGCGGGCCGGGGGCAAGCGGGGAAATCGGAACTGTCCGTGTCACCGACTCCCCCGCCGCCAATCCAGCATTCGACGTGACCCCCGCGCGGCTGGTGACGGGTTACATCACCGAGCGTGGGGTGCTGGACAGGATCTGACCCTGGGCGCGCGAGGCGGCGCGGAAAGCCTGCCTCGCGCTATCGCCCTTGATCGCAGGGCTCCGCGTCAGCGCGGCTCCGTCTTCACCGTGGTGGTCGTGGTGGTCGATGCCGTGGCCGGGCGCGACACGGTGGTGCGGGTGGTCCTGCGCACCGGCGCCTTCCGCACCGTCGTCGTCTTGCGCGCCGCCGGCTGGGTCGTGGTGGTCTCGATCGTGGTCGCGACCGGCTGGGCCGCTGCGGCGCGCACCGCCGCCGCATCCGCCGCTGCCGACTGTGCTGCCTGAGCGGCCATGTCGGCACGCGCGTTCGCCGCCGCCGCATTGCCCTGGGCCACCGCCGCGGCATCCTGCGCGGCCGCGCGCTGGCTGGCCTCCGCTGCCGCATCCGCCGAAGCCGAGGCCGCGGCAGCCTGTGCATCGCGGCGCGCGTCGCGCTCGGCCGCCATGCGCGCGTCCTTGTTGTGCTCGGCCTCGGCCAGCGCCTGGTCGGCCAGGCCCGAGGCGCGGCGCGCTTCGTTGATCGTCGAATCGCGATGATCGCGCGCCAGCTGGTCCTTGGCGACGCGCAGCGCCTCCTCGGCCTTGGCCATGGTCTCGCCGGCATAGGTCTGGGCACCGGCGGTCTGCGCCGCCTCCACCTTGGCGGTGGCTTCGGTCACGGCGGTGCGTGCCCGGTCGATGCGGCTCTGGGCGAGCGACGGGGTCGCGACGAGCAGCGCGGTCACCGCCGCGCCGCGCATCAGGAACTTGATGTTACGCATGGTACAACTCCAATCTGTCCCGCGGCCCGGCGAACGTGCCGGAAACGAGACGAGTTGCACGCCGCACGGCGAAGCGGGCGGTTCCGTGGGTGAACCGCCCCGCGGCCGAGTCGCCGGGGCAGGTCCGCTTCCAATGTAGGATTTCGCGTGCTTGGCCGGGCGGATGCGCAGTCCTTGCCTTTGCCTTTGCCTTTGCCCTTGCCCTTGCCGCAATGCCGGCTTCCGTCGCGCGAGGCCCGTGCGGAGGGGCGGGAAGGGGCCCGTAGCGTATGTTTCGTAAACTTCCGCGCCCGGCGGGTCAGCCGCCGGCCAGGCGGGCGCGGGCCTCGGCGATTCGCGCGATCGCGGCGTCGAGCGTGGCGTCTTCCTTGACGAAGCAGAAGCGCGCCACGCTGGTCACCGGCTGCTCGGCATAGAAGGCCGAGACGGGAATGCAGGCGACGCCGGCCTCGTCGATCAGCCGGTTGGCGAAGGCGACATCGTCCAGGGCGATGCCCGAGGCGGCGAGGTCGACCGAGAGGAAATAGGTCGCCGCGCTCGGCAGCACCGCGAAGCCGGCGGCGGCGAGCCCGGCGCGCAGCCGGTCGCGGCCGTGCTGGAAGCGGTGGCGGGCCTCCTGCACCCAGCCGTCCTGGGTGGTGAGCCCCTCGGCGACTGCCCATTGCAGGTTGGGCGGTGTGGTGAAGGTGAGGAACTGATGCGCCTTGGAAAGCACGCGGGCGATGGCGGGGGCGGCGCACATCCAGCCGACCTTGAAGCCGGTCAGCGCGAAGATCTTGCCGGCGGAGCCGATCTTCACCGTGCGCTCGCGCATGCCGGGGAAGCCGATCAGCGGCAGGTGGCGGGCGCCGTCGAAGGTGACATGCTCCCATACCTCGTCGCAGATCGCGATCAGGTCGTGCGCGACGCAGAAATCGGCGAGCATCGCCAGCGCGTCCGCGCCGCACATGGTCGCGGCGGGATTGAGCGGGTTGTTGAGGATCAGCGCGCGCGTCCGGCTCGACACCGCGGCTTCCAGCGCCGCCCGGTCGATCTTCCATTCGGGCGGCTGGAGGCGCACGAATTTCGGCACGCCGCCCGCCTGGCGGATCAGGGGCACATAGGCGTCGTAGAGCGGCTGGAAGCAGATCACTTCGTCGCCGGGGGAGACGCAGGCGAAGATCGCGGCGGCCAGCGCCTCGGTCGCGCCGGAGGTGACCACCACTTCCTCCGCCGTCAGGTTTAGCCCCTGGTGGCGGGCATAATGGTCCGCCACCGCATGGCGCAGCTCGGGCAGGCCGAGCATCGGCGGATATTGGTTCGACCGTTCCACCACCGCCCTGGCCGCGGCCTCGAGCACCGCCTCCGGCCCGCGTCCGTCGGCGAAGCCCTGGCCCAGGTTGATCGCCCCGGCCGCGCGCGCGCGGGCGGACATGGCTTCGAAGATGGTGGTGCCCATCCGGGCGTAGAGCGGGTTCATGGGGCCGAGCTTGTGGCGGCTTGCATCTTTGGGTGCAACCGCCGCATTAGCCTGACGTTCAGGCTTGCGCCAATAGAGGAAGACCATGAGCAAGAAGCCGCCACTGCCCGAGGATGCCCCGTCGCCCCACCCGGTCGAGGAGGCGTCGCACGATCACCACGAGGGGAGCGAGGCGCTGCAGGCCGTCAAGGACATTGCCGAGGCCAGGAAGCGCTGGAAGCCCGATGCCAAGCAGATCGGCATGGGCGCCGCGATCGGAATCGGCTCGGCGGCGATCGTCGCCGGCCTGCTCTACTGGCGCGGCGGCAAGAAGTAATTCCGGCCGATCGGCGGCGAACCGGGTTCGTCGCTCGATCTTCGTCCTACGTCGCACCCGCCTCGTCATGTCCGGCACGCCCGGCCACAGGGCCAGCGTGCCGGCGCGACCTGAACCCGACAGTTGCGCCGGCATACATCCCTGTGCCGGACCGGATCGACGCCCGTGCCGGTGCCTGACGGGCGCCTTGCTTGCCGGGGCGCCCGTTTTGGCGCTCCTGTTCGACCGTTCCCGTCGATCGGCGGCGCGCGGCCCGGCCTATCGGGCCTGGCCCCGCGCCGGCGCCACCGCTGCGCGGATGCGGAAGACGTTGAACGCGACCTCCTCCATCTGGACCGGGCCGAGCATGGTATAGCCATCCGCCGCAACCGTCCGGGCAAGGCCGCCGAGCAGCATTTCCTGCCGCTGCTTCAGAAAGGTGTCGCCGGTGGGCGGCGGTATCGTCGCGGTCACGGCGCAGCCGCCGGCATCGCAGCGGAAATCGACTTCGGTGAGCAGCGGATAGGCCTGGCGGACATGCGCGATCACCTTGTCCGGCAGGGTCGGGAGGTTCGTCGCGGGAGTCGGCGCCGGGGACGGCGGGCTGCTCGCGGCGACGGCCGGCATGTCCACGCGCACCAGGCCCTCGGCGGGCTTGCCAACGCCGTTCGCGCCGCGCTGGGCGAGCCAGGCGCCACCCGCGACGATCGCGGCGATGCCGCCCAGCACCAGCGCGCGCCGCGCGGCCTTGCGATCCTTTGCCATGTGCACCTCGATGACGGAGCCTCGCCGGGGTTCCGCCCCGCGCCGCGGGAATATGGCGGCGCGGGGCGGAGGCGGTCAGCAGATGGTCGAGCCGGCCGGGCAGCCCGGCGAGTTCGGGCCCGAATCCAGATTGGGGTTGAACCCCGGCGTGATGCCGGTGTTCACCGTGGCGGCGAGCACGCCCGAGAAGCGGGCGTCCTTGTTGTCGAAATTGCCGCTGCCGAAATTATAGTTGGAGATCGCGTTGCGGACGCTGGCCGAGGGATAGCCGTTCCAGCTGATCAGCGGCTGGATCAGCCACTGGCCGGTGCCGTTCTCGGGCGGCTCGTCGCCATTGTCGGTCTTCGAGAAGCGCCACAGGTGCGAGAAGCCCCAGGTCTCGTAGTGATAGACCATCTTGACGTGCTGGCCGGTCGAATCGCTCTGGAAGCGCAGCTGGCCGCCGCTGGTGGCGCGGGTTTCCCAGCCGCCATGATCGCCGCGCGTGACGCCGACCACGGTGCTGCTGGTGCCCTGGTCGGTCGTCCAGACGATGATCGATTCCCAGTCATAGGCGTGCGAGAAGTCCGACTGCCAGAAATAGCTGTAGACGCGGGCGCAATAGCCGTTGTTGCAGCGGGCGCGCACATAGACGTTGCTGGTCGTCCGGTAGCTGGGGTTGCGGCACGACGCCGGCGGCCGGGTCGCATAGGTCGACGCGCCCGCGCTGATCGCGCCCGCGGCATTGACCGCCGGCACGTTGAAGCAGACGTCGGTGTCGAAGTCGATCGCCGGCTGGAAGCGCTTGTCGAGCGCGGTGGCCAGTTCCGGCAGTGGCGCGACCGGCGCCGGCCAGCCCTGGGCCTGTGCCGCGTCCGGCAGCAGCGTCACGAGCGCTCCGAATGCGGCGATGGCCAGGGAGCGGACGGGCAGCGCGCCGAAGCCCGTGCGCGCACCCTGCTTGTCTTCATGCGATCCGTTCGGCGTCTGAAGTTGGTTTTCCATACAATCTCCCGTTATATGGTGTGATTTACGTTGCGCGTCGCCATTCATCTCCACAATCCATAGAATTGCGAAAATAAGTCCTCAGTTTTCAAGCGACTCGCGTGGAGAGTTATTTGGATATATTGTGAAACAAATATTTCGATTGCTGAGTGCGGTCGTTAATTTTGTTCAGTGAGTTAGGTTCTTTTGTGGTTTTTTCGGCATGAATAGGTCGATGTTCTGGTAAATAATTTTCTTTGGGGCATGGGAGGTCATGGGCAGGCAGGCGATGCTCGGTTCCCTTCCATGTCGTCCCGATGCCGGCGCGCGCGCACGCCTTCAGAGGAGGAGACGGGGAATTGCGCGTATCCGGACAAAGTTTTTGCAGGCGCGGCGATCCGGCGTCCGCGAAAAGCTGGCGCGCCCGAAGGGAGCGACATCGAACCCGCCAGGGTTCGCAAGGCCGAACGGCCGCCCGAGCTTATGCGAGGTTCCAGAACAAGGAATGGCGCGCCCGGCTGGATTCGAACCAGCGACCACGAGCTTAGAAGGCACGTGCTCTATCCAACTGAGCTACGGGCGCGCGCAGCGCTGCCCTAGCGTGGATTGCACGGCAGCGGAACCGGGATCATAGTCCCCGTATGAGTCAGGGGGACGGAAAGCCGGTGCAGGTCGCTGCGAGCACGCTGCGGGGCGGCCATTTCCGCTACTACGACTTCGTGATGGCCGCCTTCGTCGCCATCATCCTGCTCTCCAACGTGCTCGGCGCGGGCAAGGTCTCGCAGGTCTGGCTGCCGCTCTACAACGGCTATTGGCCGTTCGGCGCCGGCATCCTGTTCTTCCCGATCTCCTATGTGATCGGCGACGTGCTGACCGAGGTCTATGGCTATGCCCGCGCCCGCCGGGTGATCTGGGCGGGCACTGCCGCAGTGCTGTTCATGGCGTTCATGTCCTGGGTGGTCGTGGCGCTGCCGCCGGCGCCGAGCTGGGGCAACCAGGCCGCGTACCAGACGATCTTCGGCCAGGTGCCGCGCATCGTCCTCGCCTCCGTCTGCGCCTTCTGGGCCGGCGAGTTCGTCAATTCCTATGTCCTTGCCCGGATGAAGATCCTGACCGACGGCAAGATGCTGTGGACCCGCACGATCGGCTCGACGATCGCCGGCGAGGGCGTCGACAGCCTGATCTTCTATCCGCTCGCCTTTCTGGGCGCGGAGGGATGGACCACCACGCTGGTCGTCCAGGTGCTCTTCACGCAATGGGCGCTCAAGGTGGCATGGGAAGTGATATTGACGCCGGTCACCTATCTCGTCGTCGGCTTCCTCAAGCGCCGCGAGGGGGTGGACGTGTTCGACAAGGGAACCGATTTCACGCCGTTCGCCATGCGGGTGTGATCCACCTTCATTGCAACGATCTCCGGGAGACAGGGCATGACTGCGACGACGGAAGAGACTTTCGGCAGCACCGGGCACGTCAACATCTTCTTCCGCGCCTGGCTGCCCGAGGGCGATGCGCGGGCGGTGGTCGTCCTCTGCCATGGCTTCAACGCGCATAGCGGCCAATATGCCTGGGTCGCCGCGCGGCTGGTCGAGCGCGGTTTCGCCGTCTATGCGCCCGATCTGCGCGGACGCGGGCGTTCGGGCGGTGAGCGTTTCTATGTCGAGGACATTGGCGATTATGTCCATGACCTCGGCGGCGCGATCGCCATCGCCAAGTCGCGCCATCCCGGGCTCAAGGTCTTTCTGCTCGGCCACAGCGCGGGCGGCGTCACCGGCGCGACCTATGTGCTCGACAACCAGGCGGAGATCGCCGGCTTCATCTGCGAGAGCTTCGCCTTCCAGGTGCCGGCGCCCGGCTTCCTGATCACCGCGATCAAGGGGCTTGCCCATATCGCGCCTCATCTGGGCGTGCTCAAGCTCAAGAACGAGGACTTCTCGCGGGATCCGGGCGTGGTGGCCGCGCTCAACGCCGATCCCTATATCAAGGACGAGACGCAGCCCGCCGCCACCGTCGCCGCGCTCGCCCGGGCCGATGAGCGGCTGCGCGACAGTTTTCCCGCGATCTCGATCCCGCTGCTCATCCTGCACGGTACCGACGATCATGCGACGGTGTGCCACGGCAGCGAGTTCTTCCACGACACCGCCGGATCGAGCGACAAGACGCTCAAGATCTACCAGGGCCATTATCACGACCTGCTCGCCGATCTGGGCAAGGAAAGCGTGATGGGCGACGTCCTCGATTGGATCGAGGCGCGAATATAGGCGCAACTTTACGGAAGTTACGTATTTGTGGCTAATATAGTAGATTATTGTTACATATATTTGCTGAAACGGCCGATCCGATGCGGGAACTCTCTATAGCGAGGGAAGTGGCAACCATATTGTTGCCTCCGCTGAGAGATTTGCCATGCACTGGTTCATCGCCAACGCGCCCATTCGCAAGAAGCTGCTCGTGTCGTTCGGTTCCATGGTGGGGCTTGTCGGGCTCACGCCGCTGACGTTGCTGCTCATGCCCAGGTTCGCACTTGCCGCCGGCGTGCTCGCCACGCTGGTCGCCGCCGTGCTGGGCGTCTGGTATCGGCACGCGATCGCCACGCCTTATGTGACGACCGTGGTGCGCATGGAGGCGCTGGCCGCCGGCGATCTGGCCAGCCCGATCCAGTTCACCGACTATCGGGACTGTGTCGGCCGCCTGACCAAGGCGATGTTCTCGTTCCGCGACACCGCCGCCGCCCAGATCCGGCAGAATGAGGAAGCCGAGCATCATGGCGAGATCGTGCGGGGCATGACCGTCAATCTCGAGCGGCTGGCCGAAGGCGACCTGACCGCCGACATCGTCGAGGAATATCCTGCCGCCTATGCGAAGCTGCGCGACAATTTCAACGCCGCGCTCGCCTCGCTGCGCAAGCTGCTCGGCGCGGTGGGGGAGAGCAGCGCCGCGATCCGCACCGGATCGGGCGAGATCGCCCAGGCGTCGGAGGATCTGGCGCGCCGGACCGAGGCGAATGCCGCGAGCCTCGAGCAGACTTCGGCCGCGATCACCCAGATGGACCAGCGCCTGAAGGCGACCGCCGCCGCGGCGAGCCGCACCGTGGCGCGCGCCGATGGCGCCACGACCACGGTCTCGGGCGGCCGCGAGGTGGTCGATCAGGCCGTGCAGGCGATGAACCGAGTCAACGACAGCGCCAAGGGCATCGACTCGGTGATCGAAGGGCTCGACAAGATCGCGTTCCAGACTCGCGTGCTCGCGATGAACGCCGCCGTCGAGGCCGGCCGCGCGGGCGAGGCGGGCAGGGGCTTCGCCGTCGTTGCCGACCTGGTCTCGGCGCTGGCCATGCGCGCCGAGGAAGAGGCCGGCCGCGCCCGCGAGCAGCTCACCGCGACTCAGGTCGATATCCTCGCCGCGGTGGAGATGGTCGAGAAGGTCGATGGCGCGCTGGCGAACATCGCCGAGGATGTGGGCGATGTGCATACGCTGCTCAACCAGATGGCCGAGGACAATCAGGCCCAGTCGGTAGCGATCGGCGAGATCAGCACCGCGATCGGCGTGATGGACCAGTCGACCCAGCAAAATGCCGCGATGGTCGAGGAGACTTCGGCGGCGGCACGCAATCTCACCGTGGAGATCGCCACGCTCGCCGACCAGGCCGGGCGCTTCCGGGTAGCGGGCGGCGGGCGGCCGCTGTCCTTCCCGACTCCGGGCCTGGCAGCGTCGTCACGCGGCGAGCAGGCGGTGTCCGCGCTGCACTGAGCCGGGGTGGTGTGCGGCTTACGCCACCGCCTCGAGCAGGCCCTCGAACAGGCGGCGGCCGTCGGTGCCGCCATGCGCGGCCTCGATGCGGCGCTCGGGATGGGGCATCATGCCGAGCACATTGCCCGCCTTGTTGAGCACCCCGGCGATGTTGCGGGCCGAGCCGTTGATGTCGGCGGCGTAGCGGAAGGCGACACGGCCTTCGCCTTCGATCCGGTCGAGCGTTTCGGCATCGGCGAAGTAATTGCCGTCATGATGCGCCACCGGGATCGTGATCGCTTCGCCCGAGCGATAGGCCGAAGTGAAGATCGACTGCGAATTGTCGACCGTCAGCGGCACGTCGCGGCACACGAAGTTGAGCCCGGAGTTGCGCATCAGCGCGCCGGGCAGCAGCCCGGTCTCGGTGAGCACCTGGAAGCCGTTGCAGATGCCGATCACCGGCATGCCCTTGTCGGCCGCCTCGACCACGGCACGCACCACCGGCGAGCGGGCCGCGATCGCGCCGCAGCGCAGATAGTCGCCATAGGAGAAGCCGCCGGGCAGGGCGATCAGGCACAGGCCCTGGGGCAGCTCGCTGTCGCCGTGCCAGACCATATGGGGCTTCACCCCCGTCACCGCCTCCAGCGCGACTGCGATGTCGCGATCGCAGTTGGAGCCCGGAAAGACGATGACCGCGGTCTTCACAGCTTTTCCACCCGGTAGTTTTCGATGACGGTGTTGGCGAGCAGCTTGCGGCACATCTCGTCGACTGCTTCGTCGCTGGTCGAATCGGCCAGCTCGAGCTCGAAGATCTTGCCGGCGCGGACATCCTCCACGCCCTCGAAACCGAGGCCGCCCAAGGCATGCTGGATGGCCTTGCCCTGGGGGTCGAGCACGCCGTTCTTCAAGGTGACGATGATGCGGAGCTTCATGCGCAGGGCCTATGGCGCCCCCGGGGCTTCGCTGCAAGGCTGGAGTTCAGGCATTTGGCGATCTGCCGGGCAATGCTATGCATCCCGGATGTCGAGACGGCGCCGCATCGCATGGTTGCTCGTTGGCGGGCTGGCCACCATCCTCTATTGGGCGGCCCTGGGTCTCCATGTCCTGGCGCTGCAATATTGCCACGGGTTGAACTGTGCGATCGGTGCACCCGCGCGCGCGGCGCGGGCGAATGAGGCGCTGGCCATTGGCGGCGCGCTGTTCCTGCTCGTGGCCGCAGGCATGCTGGTGGTCGCGATGCGCCGGGCGAGGCGCATGCGATCCTGACCGAGCTTATTTCCCGCGGCGCTTGCGATGGCTTTCCAGGTCGAGCACGGCCGAATCATCGCCTTCCGGGAACAGGCCGAGCCGGCGCGCGACTTCCTGATAGGCCTCGACTTCGCCGCCCAGGTCGCGCCGGAAGCGGTCCTTGTCGAGCTTCTCGCCGGTCGCCATGTCCCACAGGCGGCAACCGTCCGGGCTGATCTCGTCGGCCAGGATGATGCGGCTATAGTCATTGTCCCAGATCCGGCCGAACTCGAGCTTGAAGTCGACCAGGCGGATGCCGATGCCGGCGAAGAGCCCCGACAGGAAGTCGTTCACGCGGATGGCCATGTCGGCCATGTCGTGCAGCTCTTCCTGGCTCGCCCAGCCGAAGCACAGGATGTGCTCGTCAGTGACCAGCGGGTCGCCGAGCGCATCGTCCTTGTAATAATATTCGATGATCGTCCGGGGCAGCGGCGTGCCTTCCTCGATCCCGAGCTTCTTGGAAAGCGAGCCGGCGACGACGTTGCGCACCACCACTTCGATCGGCACGATCTCGACCTGGCGGATCAGCTGCTCGCGCATGTTGAGGCGGCGGATGAAGTGCGTCGGGATGCCGATGCCGGCGAGCAGCGTGAAGACATGCTCCGAAATCCGGTTGTTGAGCACGCCCTTGCCGTTGATCGTGCCCTTTT
This sequence comes from Sphingomonas sp. NPDC092440, assembly GCF_044754985.1. Lineage (NCBI taxonomy): Bacteria > Pseudomonadati > Pseudomonadota > Alphaproteobacteria > Sphingomonadales > Sphingomonadaceae > Sphingomonas > Sphingomonas sp. NPDC092440. The sequence goes on from NZ_JBIVQA010000009.1 coordinate 202,244, forward strand.
TCTGGGCGTTGAAGGCCGTCGCGTCATCCTTGAAATACTGGATCAGCGTGCCGGGTTCGGGACCCTCGTAGAGGATCTTAGCCTTGCCTTCGTAGATCTGCCGGCGGCGTGCCATCGGGTGCTCATTCCCCTGGAAAGTCATTGCCCCGGCGGCGCGGGGAATCCGCTGGCCTGCCGGGGCGAGAGGTGGGGCTATACCCAAAGGGGGAGGGGGGTGCAATCATGCATCCTCGCCCATGGGTGCTAATCCGGCACTTTGCCACCTGCGGACGACCGGGCGCGCCAGCAGGCCGAGAATCGTGGCGATCGCCAGCCAGGGGGCGAGGAAGATGATCAGCACCAGCAGCGTGCGCGTGGCACCGGCGACCGCTGCGCCCGACTGCATTACCGCATCGCCCAGCTGGCCGAAAAACCCCTGGCGCGTCGGCGCGGCGACCGGGGCGGTGGTCGGCGTATAGGCAATGGTGAAATCGGAATAGGCGACGCGGCCGCTGAGTTCGCTCAGCCAGCCCTTGGCCTGGTCGAGCTCCTCCTGCGCCTGTGCGACGCTCCGCTCGGCCTCGACCAGTTCGCTCACGCGCCCCTGGCGCCCGCGCAGCATCTCGGTGAGGCGCGCGACCAGTATTTCGCGCTGGCGGATGCGCGCGCCGGTGTCGACCAGGTCCTTGGAGACGTCCTGGACGATGACTTGGGTGTCGACCGCGCGTCCGCCGGCCTGGCCGACCAGCCGGGTGAGGTTCGCCGATACCGTCTGCGCCAGGTCGCTCGCCACGCGCAGCTTGAGGCTCGCCTGGGAGACGCCGTCGTCGGCGCTCGCCCGCTGCATGGCGACAAGCTGGCAGCGCTGCCCCAGCCTGTTGCACAGGTCGAGATGCGCCTGTTGTGCTCCGGCGATCGCACCCGCGGGCAGCCGATAGCCGAGCGTATAGCTATAGGCGAGCTGCGGTAGGTTGATCGCGATCGCGGCGGTGGCGGCAATGCGCTCGCCGCCTGCCACTTTGTCGGCGGAAGGCGGCGGCGCCATTTCGGCGGCAGCGGGCGGTTCGGAGACCGAATAGGATGCAAGCGAATCCGCCTGCTTGCGGACCGTTCTCGGCGTCGGGTCGAGCAGCATCAAGCAGGCGCCCGCCGCGATGACGGCGGCCAGGCCGCCGCTGCCCAGCAATATCCAGCGATTAGGTCGCGGCATCTGCTCCTCCCTTTTAGGCTATAATGATATAACATTACATATCCTGGGCAAAAAGCAAGCGGGGCGGTGTGTGCCGTCCCCGCTTGCCGAGCGGATCAGTGCGCGTGCTCCTCCGCGTCGTCGCGGGAGAACCAGCGCTGGATGAGGTTGCGATTGTCGCTACGGGCGCGATTGTCCCGGCCGTCATGGCTTCCCTCATGGCCATTGTCATAGCCGTCGTCGTGGCGCGGCTCGACATCGGGGCCCACCGCGCGACCATGGATGATCCAGCGCAGCACCAGCACCACCGCCAGCATCAGCAGGCACCATGGCCCGATGCTGGCGAGCAGCTGGACGAGCTGGGCGACCGAATTCTCGAGCGTCTGGCCCGCGGTGCGGAAATTGGCCTCGGACGATCCCAGGCCGCTCAGCGCGCTGCTCGATTCATAGGTGAACAGCATCGGCGTGTTGGCCAGCGTCTGGCCCTGGCTCGCCTCCACCTCGGCAATCACCGCGAGCGCGTTCTGCAGGCGCGCGGCGCGGGCCTGGCCGTCCGGCGTGGTGCTGGTGCGCGCATTCTGCAGCTGGTCCTGCAGCCGCTTCACCACCGCGATGCTGCGCGCCGAGGCGGTGGCGTCGGCGCCGCTGATTTCGGTGTCGGTCAGCACGCCATAGGCGGTCGCCACATTCGCGGTGACGGCATCGCCGAACCGGCGGGCGATCGACGGATCGATGCGGATGGTGAGCACCGCACGGGTGTGGTTGCCGTCATCGACGCGATACCGCATCGCGAGGATGCGGCAGCGCGCCGGCCCCATCCGGTCGCAGGCATCGGCGTTGGACTGGAGCACGCCCTTCACCTTGGCGCCGGGCAGGCGATAGGCATAGCGATAGTCGAAGCCGGTGCCGGTCGAGGCGAACGCCTCGGCATTGGCCGCCGATCCGAATTCGGAACGGTCCTTGCCGTCCGCCGGCGGTCGATTGAGATCGTCGCATCCCGCGAGCAGCGCAAGCGCCGCCAATGCCCAAACGACTCGCATGGGTTCCTCCCTGTTCCTTGACCAAGGAGTAACCATATTTTGTGACGGGCCCAACATGAATGGCCCCTGCCGCGCATCCCTTTTCGGGATCGGGGCCCGCGATATCAGCAATGCTTATGGTTGGCGGGCGGCGTTGCAGGCCGCCCGCCGCTTCGCGGTTCCGAGGGATCGATCAGGGAACGGCGGAGATCCGGACCACGCCGCCGCGCTGGGCCAGCGCATGCTGGCGCGCCGCGGCGATCTGCTGCCGGGCATGCGCCTGGCAGCGCAGCGCGTCGGGCGCCGGGGTCAGATAGCCGGGCCGGTCGGCCGGGCAGACTTGTTCGAGCGCCCGGGCGAGGCGCCGGTCCAGCGCCTGGCGGTCCGCTGCGCGCGACAGGTCGAGATCGGCATAGGAGACGCGAACGCTCGCATCGCCCTGCCGGGCCTGGGCGATCACCGGCACGGCGGCCGGGGAGAGGATCAGCAGAAGGGGGATCAGGGTCTTGATCATGGCTTGGTTCCCTTGGATGTCGCGCCATGTTCGGCACCCCGTTCATTTGCGCCCGAACCCGCCGGCGGGCCAACAAATCATTGGCCAAATATCATAAGCTGTGCTTGTATATTGCAATGCGTCGCCTTCCTCCGCTCGCCGCCGTCCGCGTGTTCGAGGCCGCTTCCCGGCACGGCAATTTCACGCGCGCCGCCGAAGAGCTGGGGATGACCCAGGCGGCGGTGAGCTATCAGATGAAGCTGCTCGAGGAGCGGCTGGGCGCGCCGCTGTTCGCGCGCAGCGGGCGCGGCATCGCGCTCACCGATCTCGGGCGGCGGATCGCGCCGCAGGTGACGGGCGCGTTCGACGCGATGGGGGATGCCTTTGCCGCGGTCCATGCCGAGACGGAAAGCGTCATCAGCATCACCGCGCCGCGCACCCTGGCGACCAATTGGCTGGCGAGCCGGCTGGGCTCGTTCCAGCTCGCGCGCCCGGACCTTGCCGTGCGGCTCCATGTCGGGGACGAGATGATCGACCTGCTGGCGGGCGAGGCCGATGTCGCGCTGCGCGGTGCACCGGGCCCGCTGCCGGGGCATGGCTGCCATTTCCTGATGCGGATGCCGATCACCCCGCTCGCCAATCCCGCCTTCCTCGCCGAGCATCCGCCGATCCGCACGCCGCAGGACCTGCTCGAGCTGCCGCGCCTCACCTATCGCGACGATTGGTGGGACTTGTGGTTCGCGGCGGCGATGGGCGCGGCGCCGGACACCAGCCAGGCGGCGGGCATCCGCTTCGATTCGCAGATCCTGGACGGCAATGCCGCGATCGCCGGGCACGGCGTCGCGATCCTGAGTCCGCCGATGTGGCAGACCGCGATCGATGCGGGGCAGCTCGTCCAGCCGCTTCCCCAGATCGCGCAGTACCGGAACGCCTTCTGGCTGATGTATGCCGATGGCAAGCGCAACCAGCCGAAGATCCGCGCCTTTCGCGACTGGCTGCTGGAGGAAGTGAAGACCGCATTGGGGGACGATCCGCATGGCGCGCTCGTCCCCCCGGAGGCGGCTTAGAAGCGCACCCCGATGCCGGTCAGCAGCTGGTGGCGGTCTTTCTTGAAGTTGCCGATATCCTCATAGCGCGTGTAGCGATATTCGGCCTTGGCATAGACGTTCGAGGTGAGCTTCTGCTCGAGGCCGGCGCCCAGCCGCACGCCGTTGGACTTCAGGTCGTCATATTTCTTGCCCGTGCTGGAGCGCGTGCCGTAGCTCTGCTCGGCCCAGCCGGCCTTGGCGTAGATCAGCGTCCTCGGGCTCAGCGCATAGCCGATGCGCCCGGAGATATCGATGTCGCGCCCCGCGCTGGTCCGGTAGGTTTCGGTGGTGTTGGGCGGGAAGGGGCCGAACTTGGTGTTGCCGGCGACCATCCAGCCGATCCCCGCCTCGACGCCGAGCGTGACGCGCTTCCCGATGGCGACGTCATAGCCGACAGCGCCGCCGGCGCGCATGCCGGTCAGTTCCTTGCCGCTGACGGCGTCGTCGCCGCTCTGGTCGAGGCCGATCGTGGCTTCGACGCGCGGGCCGGCGAAGCTGCTGGCGGGAGTGTTGTTGGTTTCCTGCGCAAGGGCAGTATTCGCGCCGACGAGGCAAGTCGCGGCGGCGGCGATCAGGATCGCGTTACGCATTATTGTGTACTTTCGCTCGAGTTCCCCTGTGTTTCGGAGACGGAACGAGCTTCGGTATCCCGTAATAGCCTGTGAAAAGTTTTTTGTACCTGAGAGGAATTTCGGAACACGGCAAGTAATTGTTGAGATTAAGGCAGGGATTATGGCGGTATCGTGGCTGGCCCCCGGGTGTCGGCCCTATTCTAGAGCCGATGGATATCGGGAGTAAGGGCGCCGCGATGGCCTTTCTGCCCCGTCACCTCGCTTCCTGCAGCCGTCATCCCCGCGCAGGCGGGGATCCAGGGCCACGGGCAAAGGGCGTGAGGCTCGCTTCGCCGTCTCCGGCAATCCTGCGCGCGATTGCTTCGATTTCCCCATGCTACCCTGGATCCCCCGCCTGCGCGGGGATGACGAACCCGGTTCGGAGGCGCGCTTGGATCTTGGCCCGGGTCGGGAATCCTATCGCTGGCAATGTTGGGAATGTTCTGCTTTGGTTCCTGGATGACCTCGCTTTCCGCAATCCCCGCGCGATCCCGGCCGCCGTCGCGCCTCCCGCCCCCGCGCAGGGCGTCAATCGATTCAACATTTTCCGGCCAGCCTTTCCGTAAAATCCTGGCGAATTCGCTACTTAGCCATTCAACCACCTGGTTGAGCATCGAAAAGCCCAACCGTCCGGTTGAACGTCGCCGCGCCCCGGCTTGGCGCTTTGCTTCCGCTGCTGCTATCCGGGTGCGGCAATGAGCCTCGATACCGAACTTCAAGACCCCGGCGCGCCTTCCGACGTCCCCTTCGACAGCGCGCTTTCCGAACGCTATCTCGTCTATGCGCTCTCGACGATCACTGCGCGCTCGCTGCCCGATGTTCGGGACGGGCTGAAGCCGGTGCACCGCCGCCTGCTCTGGGCGATGCGGCTGCTGCGGCTGGATCCGGCGAGCGGCTACAAGAAATGCGCGCGCGTCGTCGGCGACGTGATCGGCAAATACCATCCGCATGGCGACCAGTCGGTCTACGACGCGATGGTCCGCCTCGCCCAGACCTTCGCCCTCCGCTATCCGCTGGTCGACGGCCAGGGCAATTTCGGCAATATCGACGGCGATAACGCGGCGGCCTATCGCTATACCGAGGCGCGGCTCACCCAGGTCGCCATCGACCTGATGGACGGGCTCGACGAGAATGCCGTCGATTTCCGTCCGACCTATAATGGCGAGGACGAGGAGCCCGAGCTGTTTCCGGGCCTGTTCCCGAACCTGCTGGCCAATGGCGCCGCCGGCATCGCCGTCGGCATGGCGACGAGCATCCCGCCGCACAACGCCGCCGAACTGATGCACGCCGCGGTGGCGCTGATCGACAATCCCCAGGCGAATGTGCTCGACTATGTGCAGGGCCCGGACCTGCCGACCGGCGGCATCATCGTCGACAGCCCGGCGGCGATCGCGGAGGCCTATGCCACCGGCCGCGGCGGCTTCCGGGTCCGCGCCAAGATCGAGAAGGTGACCGAGAAGGGCGGGGGCTGGCACCTCGTCGTCTCCGAGATCCCCTATGGCGTCCAGAAGGGCAAGCTGATCGAGGGGATCGCCGAGCTCATCAACGAGAAGAAGCTGCCGATCCTGGCGGACGTGCGCGACGAGAGCGCCGACGACATCCGCATCGTGCTCGAGCCGCGCAGCCGCACCGTGGCGGCCGAGGACCTGATCAACAGCCTCTACCGCCTCTCCGACCTGGAGACGCGGGTGCCGCTCAACCTGAACGTGCTCGACAAGCACCGCACGCCGCGGGTGATGAGCCTGCAGGAGGCGCTGCTCGCCTGGATCGAGCATCAGTTCGTGGTGCTGCGCCGCAAGTCCGAGCATCGCGTGGCGAAGATCGCCGACCGGCTGGAGCTGGTCGGCGGCTATATCATCGCCTTCCTCAACCTCGACCGGGTGATCGAGATCATCCGGACCGAGGACGAGCCCAAGCCGGTGATGATCGCCGAGTTTCAGCTGACCGATCGCCAGGCCGAGGCGATCCTCAACATGCGGCTGCGCAGCTTGCGCAAGCTCGAGGAGATGGAGCTCAAGCGCGAGCAGGAGGCGCTGGAGAAGGAAAAGGCCGAGCTGGAGCTGCTGCTATCGTCCGACGCCCGCCAGCGGACCCGGATGAAGCGCGACCTGGCGAAGATGATCGAGCGCTACGGATCGGAGACGGCGCTAGGCAAGCGGCGGACCCTGGTGGAGGAAGCCGCGCCGGCGCGCGAGATTCCGCTGGAGGCGATGATCGAGCGCGAGCCGATCACCGTGATCCTGTCGGCGCGCGGCTGGATCCGCGCGATGAAGGGGCATGTCGAGGACCTGTCAGGCGAGGCGCTGAAGTTCAAGGAAGGCGATGCGGCCTATCTCGCCTTCCATGCGCAGACGACCGACAAGCTGCTCCTCGCCGCCGACAATGGCCGTTTCTACACGCTGGCGGCGGACAAGCTGCCGGGCGGGCGCGGCTTTGGCGAGCCGGTGCGGCTGATGATCGACCTCGAGGGCGAGCGGAACATCGTCGCCCTGCTGCCGGCGAGCGCGGCGGCGCGGCTGCTGGTGGCGGCGGACGACGGGCGCGGCTTCGTGGTCAAGGCCGAGGATGTGATCGCCGAGACGCGCAAGGGCAAGCAGGTGGTGACGCCGCGGACGGGCGCGCATCTCAAGCTGGTCAGGCCGGTCGGCCCCGAGGACGATGCGGTGGCCGCCGTGGGCGACAATCGCAAGCTGCTCGTCTTCCCGCTCGCCGAGGTCGCCGAGCTGGCGCGCGGGCAGGGAGTGCAGCTGCAGCGCTACCGCGATGGCGGGCTGAGCGACGTGCGAACCTTCAGGATGGCCGAGGGCCTGAGCTGGGCGATGGGCGGCGAGAGCGGCCGGACGCGCACCGAGCCGGACCTTTCGCCCTGGCGCGCGGCGCGCGGTGCGGCGGGACGGATGGCGCCCAACGGTTTTCCGCGCGATAATCGTTTCTGATGTCGTTCTAATCGCTGTTGTTTCAGGCGGTTTTAACCAATCAAGGCTAGGCCGGAGGCGATGGTGTTCGCCAGGACGAAGAAAAGCCGGGTCGCGGCTCCGCTGCCCTTGCCGCAGCCGGCGGATCCGCTTGCCTTCGGCCCGGGCGCTTCGGCGATGATGCTCGACATGCTGCCGGTGCCGGCCGCGATCATCGAGCTGCAGGAGCATGGCTTCGCCTTCGACGCGGTGAACCGGCCTTTCCGGCTGGCCGGGCTCGGCACTGTCGCCAGCGAATCGCCGCTCATCCGCCTGCTCGGCCCGCGCCTCCGGCGCTTCATCGAGTCGAGCGACATTCAGTGCGAGATCAGCTGGCAGTTCGGCGATGAGGTCGATGCCCGGCATTTCCGGGTGATGCTCGCCAAGCGCGCCGACCGTCGCTCCTTTCCGCGCTGCATGGTCACCCTGGTCGACCATACTTCCGAGCTGCGCACCGAATACAGCCTGCGCCGCGAGATGGCGACCGACAGCCTAACCGGCCTGCCCAATCGCGCCGGATTCTCGGACGCGCTCGAACATGCGATCACTTCGGAGAATGCGCGCGATTTCGCGGTGCTGGTGGTCAATCTCGACCGGTTCAGCCGGGTCAATGCCTGCATGGGCGGCCTGGCGGGCGACGAGCTGCTGATCACCGTGGCGCGGCGGATGAAGGGCGCGCTGCGCAGCCGCGACACGCTGGCCCGGATGGGCGGCGACGAGTTCGGCGTGCTGCTCACGCTCGACGCGGGGCCCGGCGATGCGCTGCACGTGGCCAAGCGCATCCAGGCGGCACTCGCCAACCCGTTCCGCCTCTCGGACTTCGAGATCCGGGTCGACTGCTCGATCGGCATTGCGCTGGGTGCCGACAATGACGGGGATCCCGAGGATCTGGTGCGCAACGCCCAGTTCGCGGTGAAGCGGGCGAAGAAGAGCGGGCGTACCGAGATCTACCAGACCCATACTTTCGACATCGCCCGCGAGCAGTTCGGCATCGAGACGGAGCTGCGCCGGGCGATCGAGAATGGGCAGATGACGCTCTGCTACCAGCCGATCTGCGATCTCGCGACCGGCAAGATCACGTCGTTCGAGGCGCTGGCCCGCTGGACCACCGAGGATGGCGTGCGCCTTTCGCCCAACGACTTCATCCCGGTCGCCGAGGAATCGGGCCTGATCATCCCGCTGGGCCGCTGGGCCATGGAGGAAGCGGCCCAGACCATCGCGGCCTGGGACCGCGCCTCGGACGGCAATTGCGACATCAAGGTCGCGGTCAACCTGTCGGCGATCCAGCTGCAGCGCGATCATGTCCCCGCCATGGTCCGGGGCGCGCTCGAGCGGCACGGCGTGGACGGCAGGCGCCTGACCCTCGAGCTCACCGAGAGCGCGATCGTCACCGATCCGGACCGCATCGCCCAGACGATGAACGCGCTCAAGGACATGGGCGCCACGCTGGCGATGGACGATTTCGGTACCGGCTACTCCAATCTCGCCTATCTCCAGAAGCTGCCGATCGACCTGCTCAAGATCGACCGCAGCTTCGTCTCCGGCATGCTGGCCGACCGCGACAAGATCGCCATCGTCCGCGCCATCCTCAGCCTCGCCCAGGCATTGGGCATGCAGACCACGGCCGAAGGCATCGAGACCAACGAGCTCGCCCAGACCCTGGCGGCGCTGGGCTGCACCTATGGCCAGGGCTTCCTCTATTCGCGCGCGCTGGAGCGCGACGAAGCCTATGCGCTGCTGGCCGAGCGCAACGCCTGAGCCACGGCTGCATCGGCCAGTTCGGCCACGCGTGCCGCATCGGGGAACCGCTCCGCGATCCATTGCTCCTCGACGAGCCGCAGCGTCCGCGCGACTTCCGGGCCCTTGCTCAGCCCGCGCTCGACCAGCGCCCCGCCCGACAGCGGCAGGACCGGAACCTCCCAATGCCCCAGGTGCCGGACCGCCAGATCCCTGTCGAACGGCTCCCAGTCGCTCAGCAGGATGCGATCGATCGCCGCCCGCGTTCCGATCCGATAGGCGAGCGCATAGGGCGAGCCCCAGAACGGCACGAGCGCGGATAGCAGCGCCTTGCGCTCGGCATTGGAGAGCTTGAGCCTGGCGCCGATCGCTTCCCCGGCCTTGGCATCCGGTGGGATCAGCGCGGCGAGGCGACGGATCGGATCGAGGGGTAGCTCGCTGGCCGCCTCTGCCCCTGCCAGGCGCGCGAGCCGTTCGGTGCCGTCCGGGCCGATCTCGGGCAGAACCGGTGCGAAGATGCCGTGCGCGATCATCAGCTCCACGACGCGCACGGCATCGCGCGCGACCAGCAGCTTGAGCAGCTCGTCGCGAATCCGCTCGCGGCTGAGCGCCATCAGGTCCCGGGACCGGGCCGTGCAGGCCTCCAGCCCCGCCGGATCCGCGACATCGCCGAACCGGGCGAGGAAGCGGAAGAAGCGCAGGATGCGCAGGTGATCCTCGGCGATGCGCTGGAGCGGATCGCCGATGAAGCGGACATGGCGTGCCTCCAGATCGGCCAGGCCGCCGAAATAGTCGAAGATCGCGCCGGTGGCCGGATCGGCATAGAGCGCGTTGATCGTGAAATCGCGGCGCGCGGCATCCTCGCGCCAGTCGTCGGTGAAGGCGACGGTGGCGCGGCGCCCGTCGGTCGAGACGTCGCGGCGCAGCGTGGTGACTTCCACCGGGCCGCTCTCCAGCACCGCAGTGATCGTGCCATGCCCGATGCCGGTGGGCACGGCGCGGATGCCGGCGCCCTTGAGCAGCTCGACCACGCGCTGGGGCGGAAGCGGCGTGGCGACGTCGAGATCCGAGACGGGGATGCCGAGCAGGGTATCGCGCACCGATCCGCCGACGAACCGCACCTCGCCGAGCGCCTCGATCAGATGCGCCAGCCCGGCGCGATGGCGCCATTCGGCATCGGGAAGGATCATACCGCCCATTGCAGCCGCCTCGACAAATTGACCAGCATCGCGGCCGTCGCGCCCCAGATCCGGCGATCCTGCCAGAGAATCTCGTAATAGCGCCGCTCGCGGCCCTGATATTCGGCCACCCGCTCGTGCTGGTTGGCGGCATCGAGCAGAAAGGCGAGCGGCACCTCGAAGACGCTGGCGACCTCGGCCTCGGACGGGGTGAGCCGCAGGTCGGGCGGGACCACGCCGATCACCGGGGTGACGACATAGTTGGTGACGGTGCGATAACTGTCGGTGATGCCGACCACCTCGACGGTATCGGGTGGCAGCGCGATCTCCTCCTGCGCCTCGCGCAGCGCCGCGCCGACCGGGCCGGCGTCGCCCGGATCGATGCGGCCGCCGGGAAAGGCGACCTGGCCGGCATGGCGGCGCAGCGTCTCGGTGCGCTGGGTGAGGATCACGCCGGGAGCCTGGCGATCGGTGACCGCGATCAGCACCGCGGCCGGGTTGCCGCGCACCGCGGGGTCGAAGTCAAAATGATCGCCCGGCAGCAGCAGCGGCGAATGATCGGCCGCGAGGGCGGCCCGCAGACGGTCGGCCAGGCTCATGCGCCGGGCTCCAGCGCGAAGAAGCCGCCATTGCTCCACACGCCCGGCGGCGCGCTGCCATTGGCGAGCGCGATCTCGGCCAGTTCGTAATAGACGTTGCGCGCGACCAGCGCCTCGAGCCCGCTACGGACGTGGAGATAGGGACGGGGGCCGTCCTCGCGCTCCTCGAAGCGCAGGCCGTGATCGGGGCCGGCGGCGACGAGATCGCCGGTGTTCAGGCGAAAGGCGAGCTTCATGCCCGCGCCTTCGCCTTCGCGCTTCATCTCCACCGCGACGAAGGGCGCATCCTCCACGTCGATATCGAGCTTCTCCACGGGCGTGACGAGGACGAAGCGCCCGTCCGCTTCGCGGCGCAGGATCGTCGAGAACAGCCGCACCATCGGCATGCGGCCGATCGGCGAGCCCTGGTGGAACCAGGTGCCGTCGCGGGCGATGCGCATGTCGCTATGCCCGCAATGGGCTGGGTTCCAGCTCTCGACCGGCGGCAGCCGGTCTTCCTGGGCGAGGCGCGCAATCTCGGCGAGCGAGAGGCTGGCGAAGTCGGGCGGGGGCGGGGAAGGCATCGATTCGCTTCAGCCGGCAGCGCGGGCGGGGCCGCGGAAGTTTACGAAACATACGCTACGGGAGGCCCGTTCTCCGCATCCCCGATGACGCTGGGAGCGAAAGGCGCGGAGGCGGCGTGGCGAACGATTTGCCATGCCGGGGACCCAAGCAGACAAAGTCCTGCATGGGAAGCCCCGGAAGGCGAGTTTCACCTCTCAGGCGGCGCGTCGAAGACGGGGCCCGATCATGCCCGGGCCGACGGGCACGCCGGCACCGCGCGCAAGCAGGCGGCGGGCCTCGAACGGGCCGGGCAGGCGCCAGTCGCCGGTTCCTTCCGCAGTGAAATCGAAGAAGCGGCCATAATATTCGGGGTCACCGATCAGCATCAGCGCATCCGCACCGGGAAGCGGCGAGGCCTGTGCGGCTTCGAGCATCCGCTCCATCAGCATGCGGCCGATGCCGCCCTGCTGGCGATCGGGCTGGACCGCGACGGGCCCCACCATCACCATCGGCACGCTGCCGCCGCCGTCGCACTCCAGCGCGACCGGCCAGCACTGGATCGTGCCGATCAGGCTGCCATCGTCCGCCACCGCGGCGAAGCTGAGCTCCGGAATCTCGGAAGTGCCGAGGCGGACCCGGTACGCAGTGCGCGCGCGTCGGCCCGGACCAAAAGCGCGGTCGAGCAGAGTCTCGACGGCCTGAGGATCCACGGTCTCGAGCGGCAGCAATGCGATCACTTCATATATTCCTTTCATAGCGCCCCCGAGATCGGACTCGGGGCCGCGCGAAATAGCGCCGATCGGCGCTTTCGCAATACTGAATATATCGCGCCCGATGTTGCGCAGCGCGCAAGCGGGGAGGCCGGGGTTTCGCGGGCGCGCGCATCTGCTATTGGGCGCGGCCTGTCCTCCCTGAAAGGCCCCGGCCACTTGTCCGATTCCCTGCAGCTCCAGGTGCACGACCTGAAAGTCGAAGTCCTCACCGGCGTCTATTCCGAAGAGACGCATCTGCCGCAGCCGCTGCGCATCTCGGTGACGGTGGACATCGACATGCCCGAGCGCTTCGAGCCGGACACGCCGCTCAAGGCTTCGAAGAACTATATGGACGTGAAGCACGCGGCGACCGACGCGCTGCCCAAGGACGTGCACTTCACGCTGGTCGAGGCCGTGGCCGAGCATATCTGCGACACGCTGTTCGTGGGCGATGCCCGGGTGCGGCGGGTCGAGGTGCGCATCGTCAAGCTCGCCATTTCCGAGCAGGGCGAATCGATCGGCATCACCCTGGTGCGCACGCGCCGCTGACCGTCATCCCGGCGCTTGCCGGGACGAGTCTCCAACTAGGTGCACGGCCCCAGCGAACGCAGGACGAACTGATAGTCCTCGCGCGCCTTCGCGGCGTTCTGGGCATCGTCCGACTCGACGCTGTCGGCCGGCAGGCTGCGCGGCAGGCCGCAGGCGAGGCGATACCAGAGGAAGGTATTCGCATTCGGCGCGCCCGCCGATTCGTCGACAATGTCCCCCAATGAAACACTCCAGCGCGTCGCTTCGCCCGGACGGCGGAGAATCTGGAGCGATACCGGCGCGCCGCTCGCGGTCTGGAGGAAGACCTGGGTCTCGCCCTCGCCGGGGAGCGAGCCGGGCACGTGAAAGGCGTTGCCGACGCCGGTGATCGCGGGCGGCGCATCGGCCGCGAGCGCGTCCCTGGTGATCGCGCGGACCTGAGCGTCCAGCTCGGGCAACCAGTTCATCTGGCTCTGAAATCCGGTGAGCTGCACCATGCCGGGCCGGCCCGGGACGGGGCGGGCGAACAGCAGCACACGCTGCTTGGCGAGCTTGGGCGGCTTGCCCTTGGCATTGAGCGGTACGTCGGCGGTGTAGGTGATGCGCGAGGCCATGGCCTGGGTGCCCCGAATCAGGGCGGAAACATCGGCTTCGACCAGGAAACGGGCCGTACCGGCGGCCAGGCCGGGCGATTCTTCGGGCTTCAGCCGGTCCGCCTTGCGGATGCGGGCGTCGATGATCAGCGGGGCCGTGGTCACCTGTTTCGCCAAGGTGGCGTAGCTGGGTAAAACGGTGGCGGTTTGTGCCTGCGTTTGCTGGGGTTTAGCGGCTGCACCTAAGGGTGCACCGAGCGCAATCGCGCAAGAAAACATGGCTGGAAAGGAGCGGTTCATATCGTTCGGATTACCGGATTGTGCCACGGCTATACAGAAATAATTCCGTCGCTGGACGACCGTACGCCCTGATTGTCCGACAAAGGGTTTGCGTCCACCCGGTGCGCGCGATAGAGACTCGCCCGCTGCCGATCATGACGCATATAGCGCACGGCGGGCAGGCTTGTGCACGGGTCGCAGAATCCCGCCGCACGGGGTTGCATGTCAGGATTAGAGGAGTGACGTTGCCGGATGTCTTACGCTGACCGTAATACAAGTGGCAGTCGCGTCATCGCGATCATACTGGTCGCGATCATCGTGGCTGGCATGGGGTACGCCTTCGTCACGGGCCTTGCATATCAATATATCAAGAAGCAGGCGGAGAAGCTGAACACGTTCGACGTGGAAGAGCCGCCGCCCCCGCCCGAGGAAGTGCCGCCGCCGCCGCCGCCGCCGGATACGCCGGTGCCGCCGCCGCCCACCCAGATCGTCGTGCCGCCGGCCGCGGTTCCGGTGCCTACCCAGGCGCCGCCGATCCCGACCACGTCGGTGATTCCGCCGCCGCCGCCGATCACGCCGCCGGCGCCGCCCGCGCCGCCGGCTCCGGCTCCGGCTCCGCCGCCCCCGCCGCGGATCGCGAAGAAGCTCACGCCGCGCGGTTCGCCGCAGGGCTGGGTGACGGATGACGACTATCCTGCCGCCGCGCTGCGCGCCGAGCAGGCCGGTACCGTCCGCTTCCGCCTCGACGTGGACGCGACGGGCAAGGTGACCAACTGCACCGTGACGGGTTCGAGCGGCGTGTCCGTTCTCGACAGCACGGCTTGCTCGCTGCTCAAGCGTCGCGCCCGGTTCAATCCGGCCGAGGACGAGAGCGGGAACAAGATCCCGGCACCGTATAACGGCAGCTTCACCTGGAAGATCCCGAGCTAGCCCGTGTGTTTCACCGGCGCGCTCCCCGCGGGCGCGCCGGGCGATTGGATAAAAAGCGCTATTTAGTTAGAGGAAAGAACCGACAATGCTCACCACCATTCTCGCCGCTGCGGCGCCCAAGGAAAATCCGTACGGCCTGATTCCGGCGCTCCGTGAGGGCGGCCTGATCTCGCAGACGGTGTTCGGCATCCTGGTGCTGATGCTCTTCTTCTCGCTCTACATCCTGTTCACCAAGCTGTTCGAGCAGCAGAAGATCCTCAACCAGGCCAAGCGCGTCCGCGCCGGCTTCTGGAATGCGAACAGCCTGCGCGAAGGCGCGGCGAAGCTCGAGAAGAACTCGGCCTATCGCCAGCTGGTCGACGACGGCCTGGCCGCCCAGGAGCAGCACTCGAAGCTGACCGATCCGGTCGAGGCGCATGACTGGCTGCACGGCTCGCTCGCCCGCTCGGAGGACCTGATCAACTCGCAGCTGAAGAGCGGCCTGTCGTTCCTCGCCACCGTCGGTTCGACCGCGCCGTTCATCGGCCTGTTCGGTACCGTTATCGGCATCATCCGCGCGCTCGTGAAGATCGGTGCCGCTGGCCAGGCGTCGATCGACGCGGTCGCCGGTCCGGTCGGTGAAGCGCTGATCATGACCGCCGTCGGTCTCGCCGTCGCCGTTCCGGCCGTGCTCGCCTTCAACTGGCTGCAGGCCCGCAACAAGAAGATCTCGGAGAGCCTGAACGCGTTCTCCAACGATCTGCTCGGCTATCTCGCTTCGGACGGCCGCGTGCGTCCGGCCGCCGCCAAGGCTGCTCCCGCCAAGGCCGCTCCGGCCGCGACGACCAGCACCGCGCCGCGCGCCTAAGCGATCTGGAATATACGGGGCCGCGCATTCCCCGTGGATCGCGCGGCCCGTCTCCGGCCTTGGCCGGAGCTTGGACTAGAAGGATAGGATAGCGCGCAATGGCGATGAGCGTAGGCGGGGGCGGTGAAGACGCTCCCATGTCGGACATCAATACCACGCCGCTCGTCGACGTGATGCTGGTGCTCCTCATCATCTTCCTGATCACGGTTCCGGTCGTGATTCAGACGGTGAAGCTGGAGCTCCCCAAGGTTCAGTTCGAGCCGACGACCACCAAGCCCGAGAACGTCTCCCTTTCGGTGACGGCCAATGGCGGCAGGTGCGAAGTGTTCTGGGGCATGACCCCGGTGACGAGCAGGGAACTGGTCGAGAAGGCGACGGAGAAGCTGAAGAAGGAAATCGACAAGCAGGGCGGCATCAATGCTGCCGGCCTCGAGCTTCCGGAAGTGCACATCCGCGGCGACGTGAACACGCCTTATCGCTGCATCGGCGGCACGATCTTCGCCATGCAGATGGCTGGGTTCGTCAAGGTCGGCTTCATCTCCGAACCGCCCGCCGGCTCGGCCACTGTCCGTCTCTGACGGCCTGCTCAAAGGAGTTTAGACTATGGGTATGAGCGTGGGCGGCGGCGGTGACGACGGCCCGATGATGGAAATCAACACGACGCCGCTGATCGACGTCATGTTGGTGCTCCTGATCATGATCATCATGACGATCCCGATTCAGACGCACGCGGTAAAGGTCGACCTTCCGCAGTCGAACACTAACCCGCAGAACATCGTCGAGCCGGAAAAGAACAAGGTCTATATCGATGCGCAGGGCCAGGTTTACTGGAACAGCACGCCGATCGACGACGTGACGCTGCGCCAGTATCTGGATCAGACGCTGCAGATGTCGCCGGAGCCGGAGCTGCATTTCCAGCCCGATCCGCAGACGCGTTACGAAGTCGTCGACCGCATTCTCGCGATCATCAAGCGCGCGAACGTGAGCAAGCTCGGCTTCGTCGGCAACGAGCAGTATCGCAACGACTTCTGATCCGTCGCCTCTCCAGCGAGGCCGGATTTGAAACAAGGGAAGGCGGTCCTTCGGGGCCGCCTTTCTTTTTGCCCCGGAGCCGGGCCGCAGACCACAAGTGGCTTGTGTGCGTGACGCGGAAGTGTAACACTACTGTCTTCAAAGAGTCACGAAACTGTCTTCGTGACGTAATAGAAGGAGTAGGAGCTATGCGCATCGCGCTCATTGTCCTTGCCGCCACCCCGTTCGCGCTCGCCGCGCTTCCGGCGCAGGCCCAGCGTGACAACGGGGATCCCGTCGCCAGTGCCGCGATCTTCGACGGCAATTTCTCGAAGGCCGAAGCGCAGCTCAACAGCCGGCTTCGCCTCGATCCCGACCAGCCCGAACTGCTGCTCAATCTCGCGGCGGTCTATGCGCAGACCGGACGGACGTCCCAGGCGCGGGCGCTCTATCTGCGCGTGCTCCAGCAGCGCGATTTCGAGATGGACCTTTCGGCCGACCGCGTGTCGACCTCGCATGCGATCGCCAACAAGGGGCTTCAGCACATCCGTGCGCTCCAGCTGAGCGCGCGCTGAACCCGTTTCCCGCCGCCCGGCTGCGTGAGGCGCGGCCGGCGGCGAACCAGCGGCGCCGATTTCCTGTCCGGAGCAGCCCTAGAGCCGCGGCAGGGTGACGCCGCGCTGGCCCATATATTTGCCCGCACGATCGGCATAGCTGGTCTCGCAGGGCTGGTCGCCCTTGAGGAACAGGAACTGGCACGCGCCCTCGTTCGCATAGATCTTGGCGGGGAGCGGCGTGGTGTTCGAGAATTCGAGCGTGACATGCCCCTCCCATTCGGGCTCGAGCGGCGTCACGTTCACGATGATCCCGCAGCGCGCATAGGTCGATTTGCCGAGGCAGATGACCAGCGTGTCGCGCGGGATGCGGAAATATTCCACGGTGCGGGCCAAGGCGAAGCTGTTGGGCGGGATGATGCAGACGTCGGTCTTGCGATCGACGAAGCTGTTCGCCGCGAAATCCTTGGGATCGACCACCGCCGAATCGACGTTGGTGAAGATCTTGAACTCGTCGGCGACGCGCGCGTCATAGCCATAGGAGCTGAGGCCGTAGCTGATGCAGCCCTCGCGGCGCTGGGCCTCGACAAAGGGCTCGATCATCCCGGTGGCGAGGGCCTGTTCGCGAATCCAGCGGTCTGAAAGGATCATGGCGCCGGTTTTGCCGGAAGCGCGCGGCAGGGCAAGTCCCCGTCGCGCCCGGGTTGTGCTCGTGCATGCCGCGAGCGGGAGGAAGCGATCGTTCCCGCAGGGGCAGGGTGTCGCTGCGGCGGCCAGGCAATCACCGCCATGGCACCGCGCGACAGGGCAGGAGCGGAATCTCGCTTCCGCGCGGATTGCGAGAAGACCGGCCGGCCTGGGTTTGGGACTGATCTTCCCGCAACCGTCCTCTCCACGAAAACGGGGACCCCATCTCATGCGCTCTCCGCAAATATGCCGGTGAAGCCTGCGGCCCGGCCAGGAGATGGATCGCCGTTTTCGCGCGGATGGGGAAATGAGAGGCCAGCCGCCAGACAGATCAACGCTTCATATGGGCTCGAGACCTGGGTGAGAGCCCAAGCGAGCCGTTGAACCTATTTGCGTCATCCTCGCAAAGGGGGAATCCAGGGTAGCACGGGGCAATCGAAGCAATCGGATACGGGTTGCCGGAGACGGCAAGGCGAGCCTCGCGACCATTGCCCTAGGCCCTGGCTCTCCGCCTTTGCGGGGATGACGGCTGAAGGAACATGAGTTCCCATCCTGGCGCCAATCGACATTTGGCGTGAGCAAGGCGAGGCGGCCTGATCTACTCCGTCACCCGGCCTCGTGCCGGAGTCGGCCGGGAGGCAAACGCGGGCAAGAAGTTCCCGAGGCTGGACTGGAGGCATGGTGGACCCCGGCACAGGTCGAGGTGACGGATATGGGAATGCCAAGCGGCTAGTGTCGATATACTCCAGGCCTCCGACTCGATCGGCAAACCTCGTCGTCTCCACTATTCTCCATCGCCGTCCCCGCGCAGACAGAATGCCAGGGCCGGGAGCGGCACAGGCGCGGGAAGGTCCTGGCCTTTTCGGAAGGAGGTTCGCGCGGCAGCGCCGATATCCCGCGATTGCCTGGATCCCTGCCTATGCGGGGACAATGGGCCGATGGATCGGAAGCCAACCCTGTCTCAGGCCAGCCCCAGGTCCTTCGGCCCGAACGCCGCGGGGAGCAGCTGCGAGAGCGTATAGCGCGCGATCTCATCTCCCGTCGCGCCGCCGCAGAACACCGGCAGGTCGCGCCCGCCGAGCTGGGCGGCTTCGTTGATGATCTGGCGGCAGCGGCCGCACGGGCTCACCGGCGCGGTGTCGGCATGGCCCATCCGGCCGCCGATCACGCCGATCGCGACGACGTCCGCCAGACGCCCCTCGCTGCTCGTCTTGGCCAGCGCCACCGTTTCGGCGCAGAGCGACAGGCCGTAGCTCGCATTCTCGAAATTGGCGCCGGTCACCACGGTCCCGTCGGAGAGCAGCACCGCGGCGCCGACCGCGAAGTTGGAATAAGGGGCATAGGCGTGCCTCGAAGCCTCGCGCGCGGCCTCGATCAATGCCTGGGGGTTCACTTCGCTCATTTCGCCATCACGTCCCAATTGACCGGAGCGCCGACGCCTTCGATGCGGCGGTGGCGCGTTGCCTGCCATATCGACCATGGCCGCGCGAAATACGAGGGGGGGAAGAAGGCCTGGCGCGCCCAGAGCAGGCGCGGAAAGGCGTCGCTGATACGATATTCGCTCTCGACGCGGCTCGAGACCATCAGGATCGCGGGCTTGCCGATATGGGTTTCGACATCGTGCAGGAAACGGCCGAGCTCGCCGAGCACCACCTGACGCTCGGGCCGGGCGGGGCAATCGGGCTGGAAGTCGATCTCCACCGCGGGCGGCAGCTGGTCGTCCGAGCGCGGCACCGTCGTCATGAAATTGCCCGACTGGTCGGCGGCGAGCTGGCATAGCGAATAGACGTGGAGCGCGCCGCGGCGGATGCCGGCCTCGAAGGTCCAGCGCCAATTTTCGGGGAAGCGCAGGTCGCGCGCATCGGCGCCGGTGGTGGCACGGATATAGGCGAAGTCGATCCCGGCCTTCTTGGCGGTCCACCATTCGATCGGCCCGGTCTCTTCGGACACATCGACTCCCTGCATGGGGAAATCGCCGGGCGCGGGGCGCCAGCGCGAGGCGAATAGCCATGCGCTCCAGCCGAGCAGGCCCAGGAGGATCAGTCCCGGCACGACGAAACGCAGCCGGCGCGCGAGAACGCGTATGTGCATTCAGGGCCTGCAACGGGTGCTAGAGGGGGGCGAGATCTGGGCGACCGCGAAGCGGCGGCCCGTCCCTTGCCGCCTGCACGTCGTCGCGTCGTCAGGCACGATGCATGGCGCATCGCTCCTTCCTGGCTCCTCGCCAGACGACAAATGCCGACCCGTCTCGACCCCCTCTAGCACCCGCTGCAGGCCCCTTAACCCTTGATGTGGAGCACGCAGATCAGCGTGAACAGGCGGCGGGCAGTGTCGAAATCCACCTCGATCTTGCCTTCCAGCCGTTCCTTGAGCAGCGACGCCGCGTCGTTGTGGATGCCGCGCCGCGCCATGTCGACGGTCTCGATCTGGGCGGGGGTGGCGTTGCGAATCGCGGCATAATAGCTGTCGCAGATGGCGAAGTAATCGCGGATCGGGCGGCGGAAGGCGGCGAGGCCGAGGATCAATGCCTCCTGCAGGGACCCGTCCTCGCGCTTGATCTCCAGCGCCAGGCGCCCCTCCTGCACCGCCAGGTGGAGCTTGTAGGGGCCGGCATAGCCGTCCGCCTGCGGGCGCTGCGGGGCGAAGCTGTTCTCCTCGAGCAGGTCGAAGATCGCGATCCGGCGCTCCTGCTCGATGTCCGCCGAGCGCCAAAGGATAGTGCGTTCGTCGAGCGTCACGTCTATGATGCGCGGATCGGCCATGACCGGCTCCTATCCGGTCATGCCCGTTATCCACAAGCACGCAACGTTGATGCCGCCGAATGGGCGCGTCACAGGAGAGTCATGGCGCAGCCTATCCCCCTTCCGATTCCCGATTCTCCCGAGGGTCTGAGCCTGCCCGCGAACGTGGAGGCGGAAGCGGCGCTGCTCGGCGCGATGATGATCGACAACCGAGTCGCGGAGGATGTCCTTCAGAAGCTGCGGCCCGAGCATTTCTTCGAGCCGCTGCACGGGCGGATCTACGACGCGATCGCGACGCTGGTGGGTGACAACCGGCTGGCCACGCCGGTGACGCTCAAGCCGCTGTTCACGGCCGACGCGGCGATGAAGGAACTGGGCGGCCCGGCCTATCTGGCGCAGCTGACCGGCAATCCGGCCAGCCTGATCGGCGCGCGGGCGTTCGCGGACCAGGTCTATGATCTCGCCATGCTGCGCGCGCTGGTGGGCGTGGGCCGCGCGCTCGTCGACAATGCGCTCGACACCAGCCAGGAGATCAATCCGGCCAAGCAGATCGAGCAGGCGGAGCTCAAGCTCTACGAAGTCGCGGAGAAGGGCGGCGAGGATACCGGCGCCAAGAGCTTCACCCGCGCCGCGACGGTGGCGGTGCGCCATACCGAGCGGGCGATGAACTCGGGCGGCAGCGTTTCGGGCATCACCTCGGGCTTGACCGACTTCAACGCGATGACCGGCGGCCTCAACCGATCGGACCTGCTGATCCTCGCGGGGCGCCCGGGCATGGGCAAGACCTCGCTCGCCACCAACATGGCGTTCAACGCGGCCAAGCGCTATCTCGACGACATGGAGGCCGGCATCCCCGAGGAGAAGTCGATCGGCGCGCCGGTGGCCTTTTTCAGCCTCGAAATGTCGGCCGATCAGCTGGCGCTGCGCATCCTGTCCGAACAGTCCGAGGTTTCGTCGGAGAAGCTGCGCACGGGCAATATCTCGGGTCCCGAGTTCATGAAGTTCGCGCGGGCGGCGGGCGATCTGGAGCGGCTGCCGCTCTATATCGACGATACGCCCGGCCTCACCATCGCCGCGCTGCGCACTCGGGCGCGGCGCCTGAAGCGCCAGCACAAGATCGGCTTCGTGGTGGTTGATTATCTCCAGCTGCTCACCGGCTCGGCCAAGGCCTCGGGCGACGGGCGCGTGCAGGAAATCTCGGAGATCAGCCGCGGCCTGAAGACGCTGGCCAAGGAACTGCACGTGCCGGTGCTGGCGCTCTCCCAGCTCAGCCGCGCGGTGGAGAGCCGCGAGGACAAGCGGCCGCAGCTTTCGGACCTGCGCGAATCGGGCTCGATCGAGCAGGACGCCGATATCGTGCTGTTCGTCTATCGCGACGAATATTATCACGACTTCAAGGCGCCCAAGGCCCCGGACGGCAATTCGACGCCCGACGAGATCGCCAAATACCAGGCCTGGCACGACCATCAGCTCCAGGTGGCGAACAAGGCGAGCGTGATCATCGCCAAGCAGCGTCACGGCGCGACCGGCACGGTCGACCTGCGCTTCGACCGCCAGTTCACCAAGTTCAGCGATCTGGCGCCGGGCGGCTATTGACGCTTTCGTTCGCGCGACGAAACAAAATCGGGCAAGATGCGTCTTAGCAACGCGCGGCCGACGGGGCGCGCGGGGATAAGGGCGGCGATCCGGCCTGATGACGGACGAGCGAGAAGATCGCGAGCAGCTGCGGCTGCAAGCGCTGGAGGTATATGAGATCCTCGACACGCCGCGCGAGCCGGCGTTCGACGAGGTCGTGCGGCTTGCGGCCGATATCTGCGAGACGCCGATCGCGCTGGTGAGCTTCGTCGGCAGCGACCGCCTGTTCTTCAAGGCGGCGCATGGCGTGGACCTGCTCGGCATGGATCGCGACATGTCGTTCTGCGAGAGCGCATTGCTTCAGGACGAGCTGATGCTCGTTCCGGACGCCTCGCAGGATCCGCGCTTCGCCGAAACGCCGCTGGTGGCCGGCGATTCGCACATCCGCTTCTATGCGGGCGCCCAGTTGCGCACTGCCGAGGGACTGCCGATCGGGACCCTGTGCGTGCTGGATGCCAAGCCCCGGACGCTCAGCGAGCTCCAGCGCCGCACGCTCGAAGTGCTCGGGCACCAGGTGATGCACCAGCTGAACCTCCGGCGCGAGCTCAAGCTGCGCGACGAGACGGACCTGCGCTATCGCACCCTGTTCGACACGATGGGCGAGGGCTTCTGCATCATCGAGTTCCTCGACGGGCCGCATGGGCCGATGAGCGACTATGTCCATGTCGAGGCCAATGCGGCCTATGCGTTGCACGCGGGCATTCCGGACGTGGTGGGGCAGCGGCTGCGCGAAATGGTGTCGGACGAAGCGGACGATTGGGTCGCGCGCTATGGCGACGTGCTGCGCACCGGCAATCCGATCCGTTTCGAGCGCGAGCTGGAGGCGACCGGGCGCTATCTGTCGCTGTCGGCCTTCCGGATCGAACCGCCCAGCCGCAGGCAGGTGGCGGTGCTGTTCCAGGACGTGACCGGACGGCGCCGGGCGGAGAACGACCTGCTTGCGCTCAACCGCACGCTGGAAGCGCGCGTGGCCGAGGCGCTGGCCGAGCGCGCAGTGCTCGCCGACATCGTCAATGGCAGCGAGGCCTTTGTCCAGGTAGTCGATATGGAGGGCCGCTGGATCGCCGTGAACCATGCGGCGATGGTCGAGTTCGAGCGGATCTTCGGGGTGCAGCCGCAGATCGGCGCGCGACAGGTCGACCTGCTTCAGGGGCATGTGCATCAGGACAAGGTGCGCGGCGTATGGGATCGGGCGCTCGCCGAGGACGGCTATTCGAACATCATCGAATATGAAGCGCCCGGCGGCGCGCTCCATTTCTATGAGCAGCGCTTCAGCTCGCTGCGCGACGCCGACGGACGCAAGATCGGCGCTTTCTCCTTCGTCTATGACGTGAGCGAGCGGCTGAAGGAGCAGGAGCGGCTGCGCCAGGCCGAGGAAGCGTTGCGCCAGGCACAGAAGATGGAAGCGGTGGGGCAGCTTACCGGCGGGATCGCCCATGACTTCAACAACCTGCTCGCCGGCATATCGGGGGCATTCGAGATGATCGGGACGCGGCTGTCGCAAGGGCGCGGCCGCGAGGTGGAGAAATATCTCGCGGCCGGCCAGGGCGCGACTCGGCGCGCGGCGGCGTTGACGCACCGATTGCTCGCCTTCTCGCGGCGGCAGACGCTTTCGCCCAAGGCGGTGGTGATCAACCGGCTGCTCGCCGACCTGGTCGAGCTGGTGCGGCGCACGGTGGGGCCGGCGATCGAAGTGGAGACCATCGCGGCGGGCGGGCTCTGGCCCACCCTGGTGGATGCCAACCAGCTCGAGAACGCGATCCTGAACCTCTGCATCAACGCGCGAGACGCGATGCCCGGCGGCGGCAGGATCACCATCGAGACGGGCAATAAATGGCTCGATCACCGCACTGCGCGCGAGCAAGGGCTGGAGCCGGGCCAGTATGTCACCATCTGCGTGAGCGACACCGGCACCGGCATCGCGAAGGAGATACTCGACCGCGTCTTCGATCCCTTCTTCACTACCAAGCCGCTGGGCGAGGGGACCGGCCTGGGCTTGTCGATGGTCTATGGCTTCGCGCGGCAGAGCCATGGGCAGGTCCGCATCTATTCCGAGCCGGGCCAGGGGACGATGGTGTGCGTCTACCTGCCGCGGCACCTGGGCGACGAGGATGCGCCGGGGCCGGCGGCGGGCAATGTCGCGGCGCCGGCCAGCCATGAGGGCGAGATCGTGCTGGTGGTCGATGACGAGCCGACGGTGCGGATGCTGATCGTGGATGCGCTGGGCGAGCTCGGCTATTCCTGCCTGGAGGCGGCGGACGGGCCGGCGGGCCTGAGGCTGCTGGAGGGCGCCGAACGGATCGACCTGCTGATCACCGATGTCGGCCTGCCGGGCGGGCTCAACGGGCGCCAGGTGGCGGATGCGGCGCGGGCGGTGCGGCCCGAGCTCAAGGTGCTGTTCGTCACCGGCTATGCCGAGAATGCGGTGCTCAACCACGGCCATATCGAGCATGGCATGGAAGTGCTGACCAAGCCCTTCGCGGTCGACGACCTCACCGCCCGCGTCGAGCGGATCATGCGCGAGCGCTAGGCGCGTAGCTCTCCAGATAGCCACAGCCGTCGCAGCGCCAGGTTCTGATCTGATGTCGCTCCGCACCGCCCCGGCTGATATCGGCCAGGAGCCCAACCGGCGCACCCTCGACCCAGGTGCTGGCCCGGTTTCAGAAGCTCGGCTGGTTGGGGTCGCCATCCTCGATCGGCGTATGGATGCCGCATTCGGTCTTGTCCCAGCCGCGCCAGCGGCCCGAGCGCGGATCCTCGCCCGGCTTGACCACGCTGGTGCACGGCGCGCAGCCGATCGAGAGATAGCCCTGGGCTTCCAGCGGGTGGCGGGGCAGGGCATGGCGCTCGAACCAGGCTTCGATGTCTGCCTTGGTCCAGGTGGCGAGGGGGTTGAACTTCAGTCGGTCGCCGTCGAGCTCGAAGCGGGGCAGGGCGTTGCGGGTGGATGCCTGGAACGCCTTGCGGCCGGTGATGCTGGTGTCGAAGCCGGCAAGCGCCTTTTCGAGCGGGATCACCTTGCGGATCTCGCAGCAGCCGTCGGGATCATAGGACCAGCGCAGGCCGGTGGCGTCGCGCTTCTCGATCGCCTCGGCATCGGGGCCCACGATCCGCAGATTGTTCAGGCCGAGATGCGCCGCCAGCTGGTCGCGATAGGCCAGCGTCTCGGGAAAATGCTTGCCGGTATCGAGGAAGATCACCGGGGTATTCGCGTCGGCCTGTGCCACCAGATGGAGCAGCGCTGCGCTCTCCGCGCCGAAGGAGGAGACGAGCGCGACGTCGCCGAGCATGTGATTGCCCAGCACCTCGCGCAGCATCTCCGGCGTGTCGGTGCCGCGGAACAGGTTGTTGAGGCGGATCGCGTCCGCCGCCGTCCAGCGCGGGGCGACGTCGATGCGATCGACCTCCCGATCCAGCTCGCGTGCCGCCTCAGCCATGCCGGCGTTGCCATACCGGCACCGCGGGATCGGCCGCCGCCTGATAATGATATTCGTAGCGCGCGAGCGCCGTGGCCAGCACTGCCTCGTCGACCGGCGCCTCGGGCGCGAAGCTGTCGAAGCCGCAGCGGCGCATCAGGGGGATCTGGTCGACCAGCACATCGCCCTGGGCGCGCAGCTCGCCCGTATAGCCCGCCTCGCGCAGGATACGGCCGGTGGAATAGCCACGCCCGTCGCGGAACTTGGGGAAGCTTACCTCGACCAGGGCGAGCCGATCGAGATGGGGCAGGAGCAGGCGCGCATCCTCGCCGCTCTCGATGCGGACGGCGGTGGCGTTGGACTGGCCGAGGAAGCTGTCGAGCGTGACCGCCGGCTCCTCGTGCGCCTCGTCGTCGCGGTAGCGGAGAATGCTGCTCATGCCGAAATCTCCGTCATCCCGGCGAACGCCGGGATCTCAGGCGAGAGCGCGCGGAAAGAGCCGCGCGAGATCCCGGCTTTTGCCGGGATGACGGGAGGGTAGGCGGCGAATTTGGGGTCACCCATAGATCGCCTCCTTGAACGGGGCCATGCCGACGCGGCGATATGTGTCGAGGAAGCGTTCGCCCTTGTCGCGCTCGCGCAGATAGACGTCGGTAGCCTTCTCGATCGCGTCGACGATGCCGTCCTCGCTGAAGCCCGGGCCGGTGATCGTGCCGAGCGACACGTCCTCCGCGCCCGAGCCGCCGAGCAGCAGCTGGTAGTTCTCCACGCCCTTACGATCGACGCCGAGGATGCCGATATGGCCGGCGTGATGATGGCCGCAGGCGTTGATGCAGCCGCTGATCTTGAGCTTCAGCTCGCCCAGCTCGCGCTGACGGCCGATGTCCGCGAAGCGCGTGGCGATCTTCTGCGCGAGCGGGATCGAGCGGGCATTGGCGAGCGAGCAGTAATCGAGGCCCGGGCACGCGATGATGTCGCTGATCAGGTCGAGATTGGCCTCGGCCAGCCCAGCATCGCGCAACTGCTGCCAGACGATGTGGAGATCGGCCTTGCGGACATGCGGCAGCACGATGTTCTGGGCGTGGGTGACGCGCAGCTCGTCGAAGCTGTGCTGCCTGGCGAGATCGGCCATCAGGTCGATCTGGTCGGCGCTGGCATCGCCGGGAATGCCGCCGATCGGCTTGAGGCTGATCGTCACCACCGCATAGCCGGGCTGCTTGTGCGCCGAGACGTTCTGGTCGAGCCAGACCGCGAAATCGGGGTCGTTGCGATCGAGCTCCTCCGCGGCGCCCGCATCGAAGGCCGGCGGAGCGAAATGGGCGGCGATGCGGTCGAACTCGGCCTGGGGCGGATCGATGCCGAGCGCCTTCACGGCCTTGAACTCCTCCTCCACCTCGGCGGCATATCGCTCCGCGCCGAGCTCGTGGATCAGGATCTTGATCCGCGCCTTGTACATGTTGTCGCGCCGGCCATGGCGATTGTAGACGCGCAGGCACGCCTCGAGATAGCTGACGAAATCGTCGAAGGGCACGAAGTCCTTGATCAGCGGCGCGATCATCGGGGTGCGGCCCATGCCGCCGCCGACATAGATGGCGGCACCCAGCTGGCCGTCCCGCTCGACGATCCGGATGCCGATATCGTGCAGGCGCATCGCCGCGCGGTCCTGCTCGGCGGCGATCACGCAGATCTTGAACTTGCGCGGCAAATAGCTGAACTCGGGGTGGAAGGTGCTCCACTGGCGCAGCAGCTCCGCCCAGGGGCGCGGATCGGTCAGCTCGTCCGCGGCAGCGCCGGCGAACTGGTCCGACGAGATGTTGCGGATGCAATTGCCGCTGGTCTGGATCGCGTGCATCTCGACCGTGGCGAGATCGGCAAGGATATCCGGCGCATCCTCGAGCTTGATCCAGTTGTACTGCAGGTTCTGGCGCGTGGTGAAATGGCCATAGCCGCGATCATATTTGCGGGCGATGTGCGCCAGCATGTGCATCTGCCGGCTGTCGAGCGTGCCATAGGGCACCGCGACGCGCAGCATATAGGCATGAAGCTGGAGATAGAGGCCGTTCATCAGCCGCAGCGGCTTGAACTGGTCCTCGGTGATCTGGCCGGCGAGGCGGCGCTGCACCTGGTCGCGGAACTCCTCGACGCGGGATGCGACGATGGAATGGTCATATTCGTCGTATTTGTACATCAGCGGGTCGCTTCGATTTTGTTCGCGTGGGGGCGCGTGGATGCGAGGGTAGAGAGGAATTGGTTCGCGCAGAGGCGCAGAGCGGGCGGAGGTGCCTCGCTTGGTTGCGCCAGCAGCCTTTCAATCTCTGACAAAGGCGAAAAGCGCGCTAACGCGCCCGCCCTTCTCTCTGCGCCTCTGCGCGCAAAGAATCTCCGCGCCTTCGCGCCTTCGCGTGCGAACGTCATATCACCCAGCTCCCCGCATTCGGGTCTGCCGGCTTCAGCGTCAGGTCCGGGCGGACAGTGGGGCCGAGCGCCCGGATGCGGTCCTTGATGTGTGCGGGGCGCGGGCCCTCGGGCGTGGCGGCGGCGTCGATCACATAGGGGCCGTTGACCCGGCGTGCGCCTTCCTCGGCATGGGCGATCGCCTCACCCTGGTCGCCGACATCGGCGGCATCCTCGACATGGCGCGACCAGCCCGAGCCGGTCCACCAAGTGACGTCGCCGGTGGCGAGATCGTTGCCGGTCAGGATCTTCACGCCCCAAGTCCTTCCAGATTCTCCGCCGTCTTCGCCCAGGCGGCGAGCTTGTCCTGCGCGTCGGCGAGCATCACCACTTCGCCGACCACGATGATCGCCGGGCTCCGCACCTGCTCGCGCGCCACCATCGGGCCGAGATCGGCGAGGATGGTGCGCAGCGCGCGGCTGCCCGCCAGCGTGCCGCGCTCGAGCACGGCGACGGGCATGTCGGGCGCGACGCCGTCGTTCATCAGCTTCTCGGAAATGTCCGGGCAAGTGGCGACGCCCATGTAGATCACCAGCGTGCGGCCCTTGCCGGCAAGGCCCGACCAGTCCTGCTCGGACAGGCCCTTGCACTGGCCCGCGACGAAGCTGACCGCGCTTGACCAGTCGCGATGGGTAAGGGGCAGATTGACCTCGGCGGCGGCGCCCAGCGCCGCGGAGATGCCGGGGATCACTTCCACCGGCAGGCCGGCGGCGCGCACCGCCTCCACTTCCTCGCCGCCGCGGCCGAAGATGAACGGGTCACCCCCTTTCAGGCGGACGACGATCGCGCCGGTCTTCACATGCGCGACGATGAGGGCGTTGATCGCGTCCTGCGGCAGCGTGTGCTTCGAGCGCGACTTGGCGACCGAGATGCGGTGCGCCTGGGGGGCGAGATCGAGCACCCGGGGATCGACCAGCCCGTCATGGACGAGCACATCGGCCTGCTTCAGCGCTTCGACGGCGCGCACGGTGAGCAGGCCCGGATCGCCCGGGCCCGCGCCGACGAGAATCACGCGCCCGCGCGCGGTGGGATCGAGGAGCGTTGCCATTGGCGGCAAATGGGCCCCGGCGGCGCAAGGGGCAACGGACGGTTGCTTGGGGTGGGGCTAGGGAAACTATCGGGTGCCGCCCGCCGGCTCAGGCACGGGGCGCGGCGACCCAATCGTCGAAGAAGCGCCGTTGCATGTCGACGCCGGCGGGTATGACGTCCGGCCCCTGGCCGAAGATGAAGACGAGATCCTCCCTTCGGGCATGTTTGCCCTCGGTGATCCGGTAGGCCTTCAGGCCGCGGCCCATGTCGCGCGCCATTGCAGACGGATAGACGTTGAGGCTGGCGCCGTAGCAGAAGGGGATCAGGCCTTCGGTTTCGAGCACGCGCCGGATGCCGCAGAACGCCTCGAAATAATCGGCCGCTTCGGCTTCGGTTTCGCGATCGCGCCAGCGGAAGGTGAGGCGGCAGGTACCGCTTCGATCCTCGTGCAGAATAAGGGTGCCCTGCTCGTCATCCTCGCCGCCGATCAGGAAGATGCCGAACGTCACCATATCTTCTCAGCTCCCCGCCAAGGCCCTGGCATGCGCCTGGATCACCGCCCGTGTCGAGGCGTCGCCGTCGAACACGCCGTACCAGCCCTGCGGTTCGTGCGGCGGATCGCCGAGCCAGGCGGTATCGCCGGGGCGGAAGCGGTGGTCGCCGTGCACCGGCCGGCCCTCGCCGTTCCACGCCCAGAAATTGGAGCCGGCGACGATGCCTGGATTGGCCTCCACCTCGGCATAGATCAGCTTGTAGTAGCGATCCCTGAAGCCGGTCGCCGACTCGGGATCATAGCCGCCGCCGTCGCGGGGATAGCCGAATTCCTCGATCACCAGCGGCTTGCCCAGCTCGGTGGCGAGAGCGATGTGGCGGGCGATATAGTCGCGCACCTTGGCGAAGCTCGCCTCGTTGGTGCCGGCGATGTCCTTCGCATCGACCCAGCCCCAGTTGAGCGGCCAGACATGCGCCGTCAGATAGTCGATCTCCGGAAAGCCATGGGCGGCCTTGTAGACGTCGGCGCGCTCGATCGAGCCCATCAGGCCCTCGCTGCCCGTGGAGACGAGATGCCGGGGCGAAAGCGACTTGATCAGCCTGGCGGTGCCCTGGATCCAGCCATGATAGGCCGGAAGCAGCGGCTCGGCCGCCTTGGCGCTGCCGCCGGGACGCGGCTCGTTGGCGAGCTGCCAGGCCATGACCACCGGGTCGCCGGCGTGGCGCTTCACCGTGGCGCGGACATAGTCATGATACAGGCCCACCGCCTCGGCATTGGCGTAGAATTGCGCGGCCATGTCCGGAAATGCGGGCCAGGGGTGCGCGGGATCGTTTGCGTCGAGATACTTCCCGCCGTTCGTCCAGCTGAGATAGGTCATCATCCCGCCTGACCATTCCCAGAAATTGGTGAGGTAGAGCACGGCCTTCATGTCGCGCCGGCCGAGCTCGGAGAGCGCGAAGGCCAGGCCGTCGACCAGGGCCGGGTTCCAGGCGCTGCCGCGGGTGCGGAAGGCGGGCTTCACCGAGTTCCGGAGCGGCGAATCCTCGGCCGAGGCGGCGATGCGCAGGTTGCCGACTCCCATCGCGGCGAGGGCATCCAGTTCGCGGCGCAGGCGATCGCGATTGCCCCAGGCGGCATCCGCGCCGAGCCAGGCGGCGTACCACAGGTTCGCGCCGGCGAAGCGATAGGGCCTGCTGCCGAGGAGCAGGCCCGGGCCGTTGCGAGTGACGAAATCGCCGGGCGCGGCGGGGTTGGCGGCGGCGGGAAGGGACAGCGCGGCACCGGCCAGCGCGGCGGCGCCCGATCCGAGCACGGACCTGCGGGTGAACATGGTCTTCCTCCCCTGTTAGCGGTCACATCATAGCCGCAACGGCGCGGGGAGGAAGTGGTTGGACGGGGCGCGACCCTCGCAGGTGAGAGAGGGGGAAGGGCCGCGCCGCCGTCTGCCCGCGTGTAATGCGCCTGCACGCGGGCGGGAACGGATCAGTCGAACAGGTCCTCGAGGAACGACTTGCGGCGTTTCTGCGGATAATGCCCGCCATGGCCCTGGCCATAGCCTTGGCCGCGCTCCTCGTAGCGGGGCCGTTCGTCGCGATACTGGGGCGCTGGCGTCGGTGCCGCGGCCGGGGCGGCGCTGCGCTCGATGATCTTGTCGAGCTCGCCGCGATCCAGCCACACGCCGCGGCAGCTGGGGCAATGGTCGATCTCGATCCCCGAGCGCTCGACCGGCACCAGCACGGTGCCGTCGACGGGGCAGGTGAAGCTGGCCATGATTACTCCTCTCGCTGGCCCATCAGGCCGAGCAGCAGCTGGAACATGTTGATCAGGTTCAGATAGAGCGACAGCGCGCCCATGATCGCGAGCTTGTCGGCGGCCTCGCTGCGGCCGTAATGGGCATATTCGCTCTTCAGGCGCTGCGTGTCCCAGGCGGTGAGGCCGGCGAACACGACGACGCCGACGACCGAGAGCAGCATCTGCAGCAGCGACGAGCCGAGGAAGATGTTGACGATGCTCGCCAGCACCACCGCGATCAGGCCGACGAACAGGAAGGTGCCCATGCCGGTCAGGTCGCGCTTGGTCGAATAGCCGAACAGGCTGAGCGCCAGGAACATCGCGGCGGCGGCGAAGAAGGCCATGGCGATGCTCTGGCCGGTGAAGACCAGGAAGATGCTCGCCATCGACACGCCCATCACGCCGGCAAAGGCGAAGAAGGCGGTGCGCGCGCCCGCGACGCTCATCCGCTCGATGCGGAACTGGAAGAAGAAGATGAAGGCGAGCGGCGCGAACATGGCGACCCATTTGAGCGGCGTGCCGAAGATCAGCGCGACCAGCGCCGGCGTGTTCGCCACGGCGAGCGCGACGAGGCCGGTGATCGCCAGACCGATCCCCATGTTGCGGTAGATGCCCAGCATGTGCTGGCGCAGCCCCTCGTCGAAGCGCGCGGCGGCGGCGCCGGTGCGGGGGATCTGGTAGAGAGGGTTCACGTGCGAAAACTCCAATCGAAAGCAAGGCATTCGATCGAGCGACGCCCGGTCCGGTCTCGGTGGGGAGGGGGACTGGCCGTCCGAAACCTGCACCGAGCGCGCTCGATGCGGCCGACATCACGAGGGCTTGGAAAAGCCCTCGCCAGAGGGGCCCGGTCCGCAAGAAATAATCTAGGCGGCGGTCATGTCCGCTTCAATGCCGCTGCTGTAACAAAGTGTTGCTCAGGCGTCGCGCAGGCCCACGCCCATCGAGGCGCGCGCGGAATCGCTTTCCGACGAGACCACCGGATAGGCGCAATAGTCGGCGGCGTAATAGGCGCTGGGGCGATGGTTGCCCGACCAGCCGACCCCGCCGAACGGTGCGGACGAGGACGCGCCGTTGGTCGGCCGGTTCCAGTTGACGATGCCGGCGCGGATATTGGCCCAGAACTGATCGTAGAGCTTGGGGTTCTGCGCGACCAGGCTGGCCGAGAGGCCGTAGCGGGTGTCGTTCGCCTCGGCGATGGCTTCCTCGAAGCTGCCTACCCGGAAGACCTGCAGGATCGGGCCGAACAGCTCGACGTCCACCTTCTCGTTCGCGCCGGTCATGTCGATCACGCCGGGGGTAAGGAACGGGCGGCCCTCGATCGGGCGCTCCATGTGGCGGATCGGGCGGCCGCCCATGGTGAGCAACGCCAGGAAGCTCTCGGTGAGCATGTCGGCCGCGTCATTGTCGATCACCGGGCCCATGAAGGGGGCGGGATCGGCATGCGGCTCGCCGATGATCAGCCGGCCGATCAGCTTGTTGACCTCGGTCATGAGCGGGTCGAACAGCTTCTGGTCGACGATCAGCCGGCGCGCGGCGGTGCAGCGCTGGCCGGCGGTGGTAAAGGCCGACTGCACGACCAGGACGGCGGCCGAATAGAGGTCGGGCGTGTCCCACACGACGATCGGGTTGTTGCCGCCCATCTCCAGCGCCAGGATCTTCTCGGGCCGGGTGGCGAACTGGCGGTTCAGAGCGATGCCGGTATTGGCCGAGCCGGTGAACAGCAGCCCGTCTATGTCCGGATGGCCGGCGAGCGCCTTGCCTTCTTCGGGGCCGCCGATCAGCAGGCGGATGCAGCCCTCGGGAATGCCGGCGGCACGGTAGCAGTCGACCAGGAAAGCGCCCGAGGCGGGAGTCTTCTCGGATGGCTTGAACACCACCGCATTGCCGGCGAGCAGTGCGGGGACGATATGGCCGTTGGGCAGGTGGACCGGGAAATTATACGGGCCCAGCACCGCCAGCACGCCGTGCGGCTTGTGGCGCAGCGCCAGGCGCGTGTTCATCGGCGCCTCGATGCGGCGCTGGCCGGTACGCTCGGAAAAGGCGGTGATCGAGATGTCGACCTTGGCGATCACTGTCTCGACTTCGGTGCGCGCTTCCCAGAGCGGCTTGCCGGTCTCGCGGGCGAGCAGGTCGGTAAAGGCATCGGCCTTTTGCCGGACGACATTGGCGAAGCGGCGCAGCGCCTCGATGCGATAGGCGAGCGGATGGGCCGCCCAGGCAGCCCAGCTCTGGCGTGCAAGCGCGACTTCCCTGTCGGCGTCTCCGCGCGCCTGGCGCCAGAGAACGGCGCCGGTGGCGGGTTCGGTCGAGATGATTTCCGTGCCGGGCATTCGATGTCGGGGGAGGGCTCTCAGGAAAGGTCCCCCGCTCTTGCACGAATTTTGGCGGCTAGGCCAGTGCCTGGGCCATGCGCCGGATGGCGGCGATCTTGGCGTGCAGCGGCTCCCAATCGTCCGCTTCGGCGATGGACGCCCAGATCGCCTCCACCTCCTCGATCAGCATGGCGCAGGGAGCGCCGGACCAATAGCCATGGTCGCGCGCCTTCCGCGGGCGGTAATGCTCGAGCTGGCCGCGCAGATCGTCGAACGCTTCGCCATAATGGGTAGGAAGCGCGCCGCCGAACGCGTCGAAGAAGAATTCGTCCAGCGGGGTCAGCGTCTCGGCCAGCGCCTTTTCGAGGGAGCCGGTCAGCACCCGGTCCGCCTCGGTGCCGCGCGGGACGACGCCGAGGCGCCAGAGCAGCGCGTCGGTCACTTCGCGCCGATAGGCTTCGGGGAAGATTTCCATCGCCTCGATCAGCGGCTCCTCCTCGGCGATCGGGCGCAGCGAGACGGCGAGCTGCATCGCGTCCCAGTAGATCGCCTCGGGCTGGCGACCGAAGGCGTAGAGGCCGGCATGGTCGAAATAGGCGGCGGTGAAGCCCGGATCCCAGAACGGCGCGAACCGCCACGGGCCATAGTCGAAGCTCTCGCCGGTGACGTTGATGTTGTCGCTGTTGAGCACGCCATGGACGAAGCCGGCGGCCATGTAGCGCGCCGCCATCCGCGCGGTCCGCCGGGCGACATGGGCGAGCAGGCGGGCGGGGCCGTCCGCCCCATATTCCTCGCCATGATAGTGGCGCAGCACATAGGCGGTGAGCTGGCGGAGCGCGTCCCGGTCCTGGAGATGGGCGAGGCGCTGGAAGGTGCCGATGCGGATATGGCCGTGGCTCAGGCGGACGAGCACCGACGAGCGGGTGGGCGACGGCTCGTCGCCGCGCTGGAGGGCCTCGCCGGTCTCGATGAGGGAGAAGGTGCGGGAGGTCTCGACGCCCAGCGCCTCCAGCATCTCGGTCGCGAGGATCTCGCGCACGCCGCCCTTCAGCGTGAGGCGCCCGTCGCCGAAGCGGCTATGGGGCGTCTGCCCCGATCCCTTGGTGCCGAGGTCCATCAGCCGGCCGCCCCGGTCGCGCATCTGCGCGAACAGGAAGCCGCGGCCGTCGCCGATCTCGGGATTGTACACGCGGAACTGGTGGCCGTGATAGCGTAGCGCCAGCGGCGCGGCGAGTGATCCCTTCAGCGGCTCGAACCGGCCGAAATGCGCGATCCATTCCGCGTCCGACAGGCCGTCCAGCCCCACCTCCGCCGCTGCCCGGTCGTTGCGGAAGCGCAGGATCGCCTGCGGGAACGGCGCCGCCGCGACCGGATCGTAGAAGGCGTCGCCCAGTTCGAGGATCGCCTGTTGCGGAGTGAAGTCCATGCGGCGATATGGGGAAGGATGGGCGATCGGCGCAACTATTCCGACGGTTTCTGGTGGTCGCGGGACGGCATCCGTCTCCACTATCGCGAATATGCAGGGCCGGCGGACCGGCCGCCCGTGCTCTGCTTCCCCGGCCTGACGCGCAACGCGCGCGACTATGAGGGGCTGGCCGAGCGGCTGGCGGGCCAGTGGCGCGTGCTCTGCATCGAGTTTCGCGGGCGCGGCGAGAGCGGCTATGCCAAGGATCCGATGAGCTATGTCCCGCTCACCTATTTCCAGGACGTCGAGGCGCTGCTCGAGGAGCGGGAGATCGGGAAGTTCGTCGCGGTCGGCACTTCGCTGGGCGGGCTGGTGACGATGCTGCTCGCCGCGACCGAGCGCGACAAGCTGGCCGGCGTGGTGCTCAACGATGTGGGGCCGGAGATCAACCCCGCCGGCCTGGCGCGCATCCGCACCTATGTCGGCAAGGCGGTCTGGTATCCGACCTGGATGCACGCGGCGCGCGCGCTGGCGAGCAGCAATGCCGATGTCTATCCGGGTTACGAGATCGAGGACTGGCTGCGCATGGCCAAGCGGCTCTACCGGGTGAACAGCTCGGGCCGCATCGTGCTCGATTACGACATGAAGATCGCCGAGCCGTTCCGCGTGCCCGGCAACGAGGCGGGACCGGACATGTGGCCGACGATCGACGCCATTGCCGGCCGGCCGCTGCTGATCGTGCGCGGCGAACGCTCAGACATATTGAGCGAGGAGACGGCGGCCCGGATGGCAGCGCGCGTGCCGGGCGCCGAACTGGTGACGGTGCCCGGCGTCGGCCACGCGCCGACGCTGGAGGAGCCGGAAGCGATGGCGGGGATCGAGCGGCTGCTGGCGAAGGTGGCGGCCTAGCGGTCGGCGACGGGCTTGAGCTGCCCGGCGACATAGGATTGGGACCAGCCCCTTGCCGAGACGAGCACGCCGCCGCGGAACGTGAATTCCACATCGGCCAGCGTCGAGGCGCGGCTATCGATGAACGCGACTTTCACGCTCCATTCGTCACAGGGATCGACCACCATCGGAATCGAACTCCAGGGGAGATAGCGGAAGGAATCCGCCTTCATTTTGGCGGCCAGCGCATGTGCGCCCGCGGGGCCCTTCCCCAGGGGCCCGCCGACATCGCCTGAGCCGAGATCGAATTCCGCGTTGGGCCGCACCAGCGCGCGGAGCCCGGAATCGCGCTGCCATCCGTCGGCGGCGGCGTGTTCGACGATCGCGATGGCGCGCTGGCTGAACGTGGCGTAGACATCGCCGATGTTCCGTGTCGCCGGCATGGTGCAGCCCGCCGGTGCGGCCGCCTGGGCCTGGGCGGGCGCAATTGCGGAGAGAAGCGCCGGCATGGCCGCGCATATCACTGTCTTCACCTACTTGATCCCCTTGGTGGCGTCAGCGGAATGTCCAACGGACGTGACGTCCGCGCAATCCCTCGCTAAGCACCCCAACCAACGATGCCGATCCACATCCTCCACCTCCACTCGACCTTCAACCTCGGCGGCAAGGAAGCGCGCGCCGTGCGGCTGATGAACGCGTTCGGCGATAAGGCGCGGCACACCATCGTCTCGGCCATGCCCGATCAGCTCGAGGCGCGGGCGATGATCGCCAAGGGGATCAAGTACGAGATCGCGCAGGATCCGCCGCCGCTCTCGGGTCGGCCCTCGGTGAAGCGCTACGAGGCGATCGCGCGCTACATGCGCCGCTTCGACCTGGTGCTCACCTATAATTGGGGCGCGATCGACGGCGTGATGGCGGCGCGCGTGTTCGGCAAGGGCCTGCCGCCGGTGATCCACCACGAGGACGGATTCAACCAGGACGAGGCCGAGAAGCTCAATCCGGTCCGCAACATGTATCGCCGCATCGCGCTGCCCGCGGCCAATGCGCTGGTCGTGCCTTCCGAAGTGCTCGAGCGGATCGCGCTCAACCAGTGGCGCCAGCCGCGCGCGCGCCTGTTCCGCATCGCCAACGGCATTCCGACCAAGCTCTATGCCGGCAAGCCCGATATCGAGCTGATTCCAGAGCTCAAGCAGAAGAAGCCCGGGACGCTGGTGGTGGGCTGTGTCGCCGGCCTCAGGCCGGTGAAGGACCTGCCGCTGCTGGTCCGCGCGGTGGCCGGGCTCAACACCCGCTTCAAGCTGGTGATCGTCGGCGAGGGGCCGGAGCGGCAGAACATCCTCGACGCCGCCGAGGCGATGGCGATCGAGGATGCGGTGATCCTGCCCGGATTCCTGCGCGAGCCGCATCGCTATATGGGATTGTTCGACGTGTTCGCGCTCTCGTCGAGGAGCGAGCAGGCGCCGATCTCGGTGCTCGAGGCGATGGCGGCCGGCTTGCCGGTGGTGGCGCCGCCGGTGGGCGACATCCCCAAGATGGTCGGCGAGCGCAACCAGCATTTCCTGCCGCCCGAGCGCACCGAGGTGGTGCTGCGCGATCGGATCGACATGTTCGCCCGGCATCCCGAGGAGCGCGAGATGGTGGGGAAGGAGAACCGCGCGCGCGCCCGTGCGTTGTTCGACGAAGGGGAAATGATCGCCGCCTATGCGCGCCTCTATGGCGCCGCGATGGGACGGCCTGACGCACTGCGGTGACGATTGTTGCTCGCTTGTTGCGTTCGATGCGTCTAGCGTCGCGCGAATTTTAGTCTGGAGGTTCTGTGTTCAAGGGTCTGTCGCCCATCCTGTACAACGGCCGCGAGGTCTGGCCGATCGTCGAGGGGGGTAAGGGTGTGGCTGCCACCAACCATGCCAGCGCGGGCGCCTGGGCCGCGGCGGGGGGCATCGGCACGGTCTCCGCGGTCAATGCCGACAGCTATGATGCCGATGGGAAGATCATTCCGCAGATCTATCGCGCGCTCACGCGCCGCGAGCGGCACGAGGAACTGATCCAGTACGCGATCGAGGGCGCGGTCCAGCAGGTCAAGAAGGCCTTTGAGATCGGCGACGGCAAGGGCGCGATCAACATCAACGTGCTGTGGGAGATGGGCGGCGCGCAGCGCGTGCTGCATGGCGTGCTGGAGCGCACCCGCGGCATGGTCGCCGGCGTCACCTGCGGCGCGGGCATGCCGTACAAGCTCAGCGAGATCGCGGCGTCGTACAACGTCAACTATCTCCCGATCGTCAGCTCCGGCCGCGCCTTCCGCGCGCTGTGGAAGCGCGCCTATTCCAAGGCGAGCGAGTGGCTGGCGGCCGTGGTCTATGAGGATCCCTGGCTGGCCGGCGGCCATAACGGCCTGTCCAATGCCGAGGATCCGCTGAAGCCGCAGGATCCCTATCCCCGCGTCAAGGAACTGCGCGACGTGATGCGCGAGGGCGGCATCCCGGACGAGGTGCCGATCGTCATGGCCGGCGGTGTCTGGTACCTGCGCGACTGGAACGACTGGATCGACAATCCCGAGCTCGGCCGCATCGCCTTCCAGTTCGGCACCCGCCCGCTGCTCACCCAGGAAAGCCCGATCCCCGATGGCTGGAAGGCCAAGCTGATGGAGATCGAGGAAGGCGAGGTGCTCCTCCACCGCTTCTCGCCGACCGGCTTCTATTCGTCGGCGGTGCGCAACCCGTTCCTGCGCAACCTCGAGGCGCGCTCGGAGCGCCAGATCCCCTATTCGACCGAGGAGGCGGGCGATCACACCTTCCAGCTCGATGTCGGCGTGAAGGGCAAGAATTTCTGGGTGACCCGCAACGACCTGCTGCGGGCCCGCCAATGGTTCGGCAACGGCTTCACCTCGGCGCTGAAGACGCCGGACAACACGCTGGTGTTCGTCAATGAGGAGGAGAAGGGCATCATCCGCAAGGACCAGGCGGATTGCATGGGCTGCCTGAGCCAGTGCGCCTTCTCGTCCTGGGCCGATACCGAGACCAACTCGACCGGCCGGCTGGCGGATCCGCGCAGCTTCTGCATCCAGAAGACGCTGCAGGACATCGCCCATGGCGGGCCGACCGACGAGAATCTGATGTTCGCGGGGCATGCTGCCTACAACTTCAAGCGCGACCCGTTCTATTCGAACGGCTTCGTGCCGACGGTGAAGCAGCTGGTGGACCGGATTCTGACGGGCGACTAAGGGGTTTCCGGCGCGGCTCGGGCCGCGTCTCGGGGGCATCGGGAAGCGTTGGTCAGGGGTGCCAGAGCGTGATCGCGGCGGTGCCGGCACAGGCGATCGCGGCGCCGGCGAGCAGCCAGCCGCGAAGGGGATGGAGTGTTCTCCTGGCGGGTCGGGCAGTCGCGGCGGGGTCGCTCCGGCTGCGGCCCTTCCGGGGCGCGCCGCCCTGGCCGGCGGCCCAGTTTTCGTTGGCGGCGCGGAGCAGCGCGTTGAAGTTCAGCCGCTCCAGCAGCTGGATGCCGAGCGTCTTCCCCTTCACCCACACGACCCGGCCCGCCAGCGCCAGCGAGGCCTTGCGGACCTCGACATAGGTTCCCGGCCTGGGCGGGAACGGTGCCAGCAGCATCATGCCGTGCGGCGAGATGTTG
This sequence comes from Sphingomonas sp. NPDC092440, assembly GCF_044754985.1. NCBI lineage: Bacteria > Pseudomonadati > Pseudomonadota > Alphaproteobacteria > Sphingomonadales > Sphingomonadaceae > Sphingomonas > Sphingomonas sp. NPDC092440. Next base: position 241,606 of record NZ_JBIVQA010000009.1, read on the forward strand.
CGGATGGTCACGTCACACCATCCCCCCTTGCTGCGCATCTGGGCGGGGATGACGACTTCCCGCCGCGATTCTCTCGATTGCATCTGGTGATCCCCCGGCGCGGCTGCCCCGATGGCGGGGATCGCGCGGGAGGAGTTACGCAGTATCGCGCTTACCGCTGCCTTGCCGGCCATGGTTAACCGCAAAGAAGATGCTCCGGATCGGAGGCATCGCGCCAGAATCCGCAAAGTATCGGCAAGATGATCCCGGGTTCGCAGCTTGAACAATCGTCCGATTTTTCACCGTCGTTCCGGCGCCGAGCCGGGATCTCGCTTCTGCTTCCGCTGGCGGGCCCCGGCTCAAGGCCAGGTTGACGAAGGGAAAATATGAGTCCCCAGCCTATAGCCAGCCATCGAGAACCTGGTCGGGCGGCCGATGCCCATCGGACCAGACCCGAATGTTGGCGATCACCTTGACGCCCATATCCTCGCGTCCTTCGAAGGTGGCGGAGCCGAGATGGGGAAGCAGCACGACATTGTCGAGCGCGACGAGGCGCGGATCGACCGCCGGCTCGTTGGCATAGACGTCGAGCCCCGCACCGGCGATGCGCGCCCCGGCGAGCGCGGCGATCATCGCCTCATTGTCCACGATCTCGCCGCGGGCCGTGTTGATCAGCCAGCCCCGGGGGCCGAGCAGGTCAAGCCGGCGCGCGTCGATCAGGCCGCCCGTGGTGTCGGTATGGGGGGTGTGGATCGTGAGGATGTCCGCTGCCGCAAGCATCGTATCGAGCTCGGGGTGCCAGGTGGCGCCGAGCTGCGCCTCGAGCACCTGCGGCAGGCGGTGGCGGTTGTGATAATGGATCTGGAGGCCGAAGGCGCGGGCCCGCATCGCCACTGCCTGGCCGATCCGGCCCATGCCCAGGATGCCGAGCTTCTTGCCGCCGATCCGGTGCCCGCGCATCGAAGTGGGAGCCCAGCCGGTCCAGCCGCCCGCGCGGACCAGCTCGTCGCCCTCGACCAGGCGGCGCGGCACGGCGAGGATCAGCGCCATCGCCATGTCGGCGGTATCCTCGGTGAGCACGCCGGGAGTGTTGGTGACGGTGATGCCGCGCGCACGGGCCGCCTTGAGGTCGATATGGCCGACGCCGGCGCCGTAATTGGCGATCAGGCGCAGCCGGCCGGGCGCGGCCGCGAGCAGGTCGGCGTCGATCCGATCGGTGACGGTGGGCACCAGCACGTCGCAATCCGCCATCGCCGCGCCGAGCGCCTCGGGCGACATCGGGGTGTCGCCGGAATTGGTGACGACATCGAACAACTCGGCCATGCGCGCCTCGATGCCGTCGGGCAGCGCGCGGGTGACGATCACCCGGGGACGGGAAGGGCGCGGGCCATGTGCCATAAAGGGCGGCTTGGCCGGTGGCGCGGCGCCAGTCAACGGTTGATGGCGAGGCGCTGCTCGGCGTAGATAGCGGGACACTAGTTCATGAGGGTCGCATGCATTTTGGGAAATGGGCCGTGCTCGGCGTCGTTGCGCTGGGATTGGCCGTTCCCGCATCGGCCCAGCGCAAGACGCCCTATTTCGTCTCGATCAAGGCCGAGAAGGCCCGGATGCGCACCGGCCCGGGGCGCAACTATCCCTCGAACTGGCTCTATCAGCGCCGCGGCCTGCCGCTGAAGGTGATCGACATCTATGGCGAATGGCGCAAGGTCGAGGATCCGGACGGCACCCAGGGCTGGATGCTCGCCAACCTGCTCGACGATGTGCGCACGGCGATGGTGATCGGCACCGTGAGCGAGATGCGCGATGCCCCCCGCTTCAACGCGCGGGTGAGCTGGCGCGCGGCGCCCGGCGTGGTCGGCCGGGTGAGCCGCTGCGCGAGCAACTGGTGCTGGTTCGACGTCGCCGGGCGCGGCGGCTATATCGAGCAGAGCCATATCTGGGGCACCGATCCGGGCGAGGCAGTGAACTGATTTTACCCGGATTGGGCACGAAAGGTCGCAAAGGCCCTAACGTCAATAGAGATGTCAGAGCCTATCTCTGGCGTATCGGGATTACCCTGGTGGGGTGAATCGTCCACCCGGCGAACGCCGGAATCCGCACGATGTTTCTTCGCGATGAGAAAGAGCCTGTTTGGCATGACAGGCGCAATCCTACATTGGAAGCCGCGAACCGGGGCGGTGCGCCGGCGTTTCGCGGCGGGAGAGAAGAGCATGACCTTTCGATTTGCCGTGGCCGCGCTCGCCGGATCGCTGATCGCGTCCGGCGCATCGGCGCAGACTGCCGGCGCTTTCATGCAGAACCCGGCCTTCAAGGATCCCGCGCCGGCCAAATGCGAGACGAGCTTCGACATGCAGCATTGCGCGGCGCACGAACTGCGCGTCGCCGATGCGCGGATGAGCGCGCGCTATGCGGCCTTGCGGGCGCGATCCGGGCCGGCCGCCCGGCAGCGGCTGCTGGCGGAGCAGCGCAAATGGCTGGCCGAGCGCGACCGCGGCTGCATCGCCAGGGGCAATGCCTATCGCGGCGGGACGATCGCGCCGGTCCTGGTGGCGCAGTGCTGGGTCGAGGTGACCAAGGCCCGCGAGAAGGCGCTGGCGCGGCGCTAGGTTGGGAACCCAGACAAGTATCTGATTTCCCGCCGTCATCCCGGCACAAGGCCGGGATGACGATGGAGGAATACGAGTCCCAAAACCTAGGTTGAGAACTCATATTCTTCCTTCGTCACCCCGGCCTTGAGCCGGGGTCCCGCTATCTCGCCAGCACAGGAAGAAGCGGGATCCCGGCTCAAGGCCGGGATG